>JAIJJM010000126.1 GCA_022728415.1 Collinsella sp.
ATCGCGCCGAGCTCGTCCGCATTGCCACCGAGGTCGAGGGCCATCCCGATAACGTCGCTCCCGCCATCCTGGGCGGCGCCGTCTGTTCCTTTACGCCGACCGATTCGCTGCCCCAGTGCCTGCGCTACGAGGTGAGCGATCGCTTGCGTTTTATTACCGTGATCCCGCCCTACGAGGTACATACGAGCGAGGCGCGCAAGGTCGTGCCGCAGGAGATTCCGCTCTCCACCGCCGTGTGGCAGATGGGCCGCATCGCCGGCATGACGCGCGGCTTGGAGACCGGCGACCTTGACCTGATTGCCGCCGCCAACGACGACCGCATCCAGGAGCCCTATCGCCGCCGCCTCATCCCCGACTACAACGCTGTGCGCGACACCTGCCTTAACGGGGGCGCCAAGACCATCTGGATCAGCGGTTCGGGCTCGACCCTTATGGCCGTGACCGACGACACCATCGTGGCGAAGTTCCTACAGGTCAAGCTGCGCGAGCAGTTCCCCAGGTGTGCGACGCATATTCTGACGTGCGACACGGAAGGCGCTCAAATCGAGTACCTGTAGCGCCCTGCCTCATTGCCCTCACCGGTCCCCTTGGCGCCTCCCCTGAAAACGTCCTCGATCATGAATTGCCCCGTCGTGCGCTTCGAGCGACGGGGCAATTCGATCTGCGGATTGTTTTCAGGGGAGGCGCCATCGTATTTCAGGCCGCATGTCGTTTGCAAGGCCTATCTCCCTGCGGGCAAAAACCGTACAAGTTGCATTGCGTACATGCAACTTACTCTAAACTGTTTATCTATGCTATTATTAATTAAGCATCGCAGTATGGAGGTGGTCAAAGTGTGACGCACACTCAAAGCTTCGTTTTTCCTCTCGATACTTTTGATATTACCGATATGTTTCTCGTTTAGCCCTTCGACTGCTTATGCTGCAGAAAGCGATGCTGTCGCAATTTCTGGCGCAACCAAAGATTTTGATGTAACGAAAGGTCCCGAGCAGTCTCATCAAATCAAGCTTAAGGATGGGACCGTTGCAGTAATAGGAATTAAAAAATCCAATGAACCCAGCCTGATATGGGACAGTTACTACAACAACGCATCTGGAACTTGGACTATCTATTACAACGGCCCATTTATTTATCGTGAATTTAAAATCAGGATAGCGAACTCGCTCATTGCCAGTGCTTGGGGACAAAACTATACAACTATCGGCCGTACGGTAACAAACGAGTCATTTATATGGAACTCGAAACAGGCGACATATCGACTCAATTATGAATCGATGGGGGTTGCGTCTAGCGTCGCCGTGTTGCAAGCGACCATGGAAGGCAGCACGCTCCACACCTATGCAAACTAGACTCACATCAATTGAGGAAGTTCAATGATTCCAATTCCTGCACGCTCAGACATTATGATCGCTCTCGTTTGGATTCTCATCGGAGTGGTTATTTGGCGTATCTGCAAATGGTTTAAAAACAAGAAATAGTTGATACAACGTATATACCATAGTTGATACAACGTATATACCATTTATGCGATGTTTGGGGCCGTTAAGCCGGCCCCTATTTCTATAGCTTTTCAAGCAGCAGTCAGCCCATTTGGAAGTCGCAATGCCATTCATACGATTTCGGCCCTTTAAGCCGCTTTTATTGGTAGGGGCTTTTGCTGGCATGGAGCACTTTCTTGTAATGGGCCTTGGCAATATGCCCGTTTTACGCAGCGCTGATTTCTTTGTATTCGAAGACTGGCTCTAGGAGGTCTTCGATGTTGCAGTGTAGGACTTTTGCCATATCCCTTACGGTTGTTACCGAGGCTTCGTTGATGTTTCTCTGGCGCTGTTCGTACATTTGGATTGAGCGGAGCGATACGCCCGATTCGTATGCCAGGTCTTATTGGGTTTTCTTGATCCTCTTTCTTGCCAGCGCCAACTTGGTTTGACGAGGTATTTTCTTCGCCATATCGCATACAAGACGCGCCACGCGTTCCTCCGAGGCTTCGTGCCAGGGGTAGTACAGGCCGCACAGCACATCAAACGGAACAACATGCAGCAGGTTTTCAAAAGGCTCTCCTAGACGCCACTGTAGATACGCCAATATCCAGCCCGTCCAGTATTCCGGTGTCTTCTCAAATCGATAGGAACGATCTGGCATCGACCCCGCTTGGTAACCAGACCTTTCGGCAATGAGTGCGAATAACTCAACGCCCGATTTTCCCGATACGACCCATGCGTTTCCACGTTCAAACTCACGGGCCACGCCGCTCAAACAAAAGAGCTCAGCGACTTCTGATCCTTCTGCTCCATAGTCGTTTACGGCATAGTCAAAGCAGTCGCCGAGGTTGTTCATTGCGTCCTCGAGGTAGTAGACGGGATATGTCCTACTCGGCCCACAATCCGTTAACTCTTGGATCATTTAAATCAACCCTCCCTGCCATCAAATCCCTAATGTCGACACCCTCGGTGTCAAATCCGTTTACCGTATCCAGGTACTTGCGTCGAGCGTTCTGTTCTCGCTCAAATCGTTTGGGATAAAACTCAGCTCCCGAGGCCTGCTTCCAATCGCGGAACCTGATCGCCGAGAACGCGCGCTCACTCATAAGCGCATATTGAATACCTAGGTCTCCTAAAAAACTATCACTGAGGTGATATAGATAAGAGCTTTTGAGGGGCTGTAGCTCGATTAGAGGCAGGCCTCGGCGATGCGGCGCTTGAGTTCGTCGATGCCGGTGCCGGTCTGGGAGCTTGTGATGATCACGTTTTCGGCCGGAACGTTGAGCTGCTTTTTGATGGCTGCTGCCTGGCGGGCCTGCTGGGTGCGGCTGAGTTTGTCGGCCTTGGTGAGGCAGACGATAAAGTTGAACTCGTTGCCCTGCAGGTAGTCGATCATGTCATGGTCGAGCTTGCTGGGGTCGTGACGAATATCCACCAGTGACACGACCAGGTTAAAGCTGCGCTCTGAGTCGAAGAAGTCACCGATGAGCTCGGCCCAACGATCGCGCTCGGCCTTGGAACGGCGGGCGAAACCGTAGCCCGGCAGGTCCACAAAGTGTACGTCGTCAGCCTCGAAGAAGTTAATGTTGCTCGTCTTGCCCGGCGTGCTCGAAACCTTAACCAGGTTCTTGCGGCCAAAGAGCTTGTTCATGATGGACGACTTGCCCACATTGGAGCGACCCACAAAGCTCACCTCGGGACAGGTGGACTCGGGAATCTGCGAAACCTTGCCGTAGCTGGCAACAAACTTGGCAAGCTGGTAGTTAATGGAATCGGCCATGGATACTCCTTGGTCGTAGGTTCTTACAATAGAGATGCACGACTACGCAGCGGCGATGCGGCGGACGATATCGAGCGTCATGCCGCTCGCGGTGCGGGCGTACTCGTCCAAATCGAACTCTCGCTCGCAAAATGCGTCATATGCCTCGTCACAATTATCGCTGATAGCACGCAGCACCAGACAATCGACACCGTTCTTGGCTGCAATATGGGCAATTGCAGCACCTTCCATCTCAACGCAATCGGCATGCGTCGCCTCGATGGCGGCGGTGCGCATGGCGTCGCCCGTTACAAAGCGGTCGCCTGTAGCGATAGTGCCAACCAGGAACTGCTTGGGGTCCTTCTCCGCAGCCGCCACATCCAACGATGCGTCCACAAACCCGTGCTCGACAAGCACAGCAGTTGCAATATCAACCAGAGCCGGAGCCGAGACAAATTCTTCAAGTCCCGGCGCCGACTCGGCGATGAGCGCCGTGTCGGTATCGAGATAGCGCAGACACTTGCCTATAACCACGTCATTAATATGGAGCCTGGGGTTCAGACCACCCGCAATGCCCGAAAACACAACGGCCTGCGGAGCAGCTTTGCTGACGAGATGCTGCGTTGCGGCGGCAGCGTTCACGGTACCCATGCCAGCGGTCGTGGCGACCACAGACAAACCGTCAAGCTCGCCGCTTACAACGGTCAAGCCCGCCTCTTGCGACACACGAGCGCCGTTCAGTTCTTCTTTAATCTGCGCAACCTCTTTTTCGAGTGCACCGATAATCGCGATGGTAGGCATACCATCCCCCAAACCTGTGAAAACTGCTTATCCACGGTATGGTACCAGCATTTTGGCTCAACCGTGTCAGCACCAAGCCGTTAGGCCAGTACGGCTCAGGAATCATAAAGGGGCTCATATGGCACACTAGCCGATGGCGTTTTTGAGCTCCGCGCGGCGCTTTTTCATGCCCGTCATGACGGCGTTGCGCAGCTCGGGCATGCGCGCGGCATCCATCTGGGGCACGCCCTCAAGCTTATAGGGAATCCCCAGCTGCTCATATTTGACGATACCCATGGTGTGATACGGCAGCATCTCCAGGCCGACCACGTTATGCCACGGGGCAATCAGACGACCGAGCTCCTCGCATTCCTCCACCGTGTCGGTAATGCCCGGCACCACCACGTGGCGGATAACGACCTTAATCTTGCGACGCGCGAGCTCATCACCAAACGCCAGAATACGTGCGGGATCGCAACCGGTCAGCTTTTTATGCTCGACGGGATCGGCATGTTTAATGTCGAGCAGCACCATATCGGTCTCGTTGAGTACGGCATAAAACTTCTCGGGATGCGCGGGATCGAACGCATAGCCGCAGCTATCCAAGCAGGTATGCACGCGACCATCGGGGTTATTGTGCATGGCGTGGAACAGGTCGGCCAAAAACGCGGGCTGCAGGAGCGGCTCACCGCCGGACACCGTAATACCACCGCTGCGGTAAAACTCATGGTTGCTCTGGAACTCGTCCATCAGGTGTTCGACGGTCACCATGGTGCCGCCGCTAACCGACCAGGTATCGGGGTTGTGGCAATACGCACAGCGCATGGGGCAGCCTTGGACAAACACTACGAAGCGGATGCCGGGACCGTCGACCGTACCCATTGTTTCAATCGAATGTACGCGGCCCAGGGCAAACGCAGAGTCCTCGGGGCGAGCGTCCACACCCTCGAGCGTCATCTCAGCCATTCCCGCTACCTTGCCTCTCATTGGTTTTAGCTACATAAATGCCAGACTCATTCTAGCCCATACGCATGATGGCGAAACGGTTTAGCAGTCATTTGGGTTGTTCTATTTGGCCCCACGCAAGAGCGGCGGGAAGGTTGTCGCTACCCGCCCGCCACCGAGGCAATAGAAATCGATAGAGGCCAGGCCTTACGCTTTAAGCGTAAGCACCGCACCGAAGGCGGTCGGGCCGCAATGGCTCGAGATGACGCCGCCGACCTGAGTCCAGGTAACGTCCTTAAAGCCCAGATCGTGCGCATAGACTTCCATGTCGTCGCGCAGCTCCTCGGAAAGGCCCACCGAATACGCCAGGCCAATGTGCGAGTAGTCAATCTCGCCCTTCGCAACCATGTGGTCAATAAAGGCACGAGCGCATTTGAGCATAGAGCCGCGGAACTTCTTGGTTGCCACGAACTTGCCGCCCGTCACCTCAATGCAGGGCTTAAGCTTGAGCAGATGGGCGCCTAGGAACGCGACGTTGGACAAGCGACCGCCTGCCTTAAGGAAGGCAAGGTCGGTAGGAACAAAGCCCAACAGCACGCGGTCCATCACCGAATTGGTGAAGTCGAAAATTTCGTCAACGGTGGCATCGGGGTGAGCCTCGATGTATTTCGCGGTCTCGACGACAACGAGTGACTGGCCTACCGAGACAAAGCGTGTGTCCATGGAGTAGACGTAATCGCGACCCTTGGCGGCGATCTTCGAGGACTGATGCGAACAGGTCGTAGCCTCGGAATATGCAAGATGCAAAATGGTCGCGTCGGGCTGCTCAGCATGAATGCGGTCATACACGCGAGAAAAATCTGCCGGCGCACAACCGCTGGTCTTGGGCATCACGCCAAACTCGTTGCAACGCGAATAAATCTCGAGCGGATCGATCGAACAGTCCTCGACGGTCTCGTCACTAATCGTGACATGCATGGGCACGCGCACGATGCCGTAGCGCTCGCAGAGCTCCGGTGTCACATCCGACCCAGACTCAACCACGATTACGTACTTGCCCATTCTTATCACGACCCATCTCGACATTGGCTTTTTAATATGTGGCGCACGTCCGCCATCCTGCTGCAGAACTGCCCTCAAGCGCCAAAGAGACGCCGCCCCTTGTGTACAACAAAGGACAGCGTCTCCCTGGAAAAACTCCGTGCTTAGCTAAGATTCTACACGGTTTACTACAGAGTGTTACTTACTCCGCAAACGGTAGCTATATGCGATAAACGGTAGCCACCAACAAAGTGCCCCATGCGCCCAACCCATTAGGAGAGTTCCGCCTTAAGGGTGACTCCGAAGGACCCCACCTGGCCGGATTTGGGTTATTTTCCAAAACATCCCGCAGGACGCGAGAAGCCCCCGCCGCACGTAGTGCGCAGCGGGGGCTCCTTCA
>JAIJJM010000127.1 GCA_022728415.1 Collinsella sp.
TGGCCGTGCTCATGGCCGTGCTCATGGCCGTGTTCGTGACCGTGACCATGCCCGTGCTCGTCTTCATCCTCGTCACAGCCGCAATGATCGCGCTCGCACAGCTCATGGATGTGATCGGCACTTACGCCCGCCTCGGCCACTTCGTCAATGATGTCGCCCCCGGTACGGTCGTCGTGCGCGCAGTTCACATGAGCTGAATTGGCAGCGGTCCCCAGCACGGTACGGCGAATCGCTGCATGCGCGCGGACGTTGCGGCGCAACCCGCGAACGGCGGCGTCCACGATAAAGCCCGTGACCAGCGCGATGAGCGCCTTCGAAGCCAAAAGCATCGCCATGGTCTGCACGGGAACCTGCTCGGCAAGCAACAGTGGCAGCATCTCGTCTGAGGTCGAGAGGAAAACCGCGACCAGCGTGCCCAGCGTCACGACGCGGCCGGCGTACAGCGTCGCCGCCATAGCCGAAAACCCGCACTGCGGCACCATGCCCAACAACGATCCGACAACCGGACCCGCGGCGCCGGCGCGCTTGATAGCGCCGTTGACGCGGTCGCCCGCAACATGCTCAAGTGTCTCGAGGGCAAGATACGTCACCAACAAAAACGGCACCAGCGACAGCGTGTCCTTGCCGGCGTCGAGCAGAATATCAATCAGTAAATCCATGACAGATGGAACCTTTCGTGTCTTTCGGCAGCATTGTAAAAGTCCTAGCGGTCAACTAGGGTATTGTAGTTGTCCCGGGCGCGGTGCCAATAGTTGCCCATGGTAAACTATCATCTCGCCACAACTCAGTAACCCAGAGCCGCGCGACGCGGCCCGTCCAAGGAGCAGCATATGAACGTTTCGCAAGCACTTGAATACGAGCGTCAGCCGTTTATCCCCATGTTTATCTACGGCGACCACGGCGCCATGGAGTCCGAGCGCCAGAAGGGCGAGGAGGCCCTCAAGGTGCTCGAGACCGAGTACTTTACCGCCGAGGGCGACCCAGGCTTCGACTTTGCCACTGTGCGCGACCTGGCCGACCGTAACCGCGACCTGTGTGACCAGATTGGCGAGGCGCGCCTGCGCAACGTGACGCCCGCGACGCTCTCGCGCGGCCTGTCCGACGCCGACACCTGCGCGGCCATCGGTAAGATGCAAAAGCGTACCGCCGCATCCGTTATGCGCGAGATCCGCGGTGACCGCGACGCACTCGGCGTGGCCTATGCCCGCAAGCCCATCCAAGGCACGGTGCTGGGCATCGACATCGAGACCACCGGTCGCGCGCCCGAACGCGGCTACATCATCAACGTGGGCTGGGAGATCATGGATCTCACCAGCGATGCCGTGCCGCATGACGCCGAGGCACACTACTGCGGCCTGCCCGACATCTACCGCGGCGAGGATGTGCCGCTATCGAACATCCATCACATTACCTGGGACGACATCGACGGCAAAAAGCCGTTCCGCGAGAACAAGGAACTGCAGAAGCAGCTGCTCAAGCTCATGAAGAAGTATCCCTATATGGCACATAATGCCGCCTTCGAGGACAGCTGGTTCAAAATTCATCTGGACGGTTACGCCGAGGCACGCCGCGCAGGCAAGATCATCGTCATCGACTCGCGCCAGATCTGCCGCAGCCTGGACGCCGACGTGCGCTCGCTCCCCCGCGAGTCCGCGCCCGCTGCGCTCGAGAACTGGGCGCGACGCCGTGGCACCCTCGCCGCCGATGCCAACGAGCAGCACCTGGGCCTCGACGACACCGACCTCATGCTCCGTACCGTCCAGGCCGAGTTCAACCTCAAGAACCTGTTCGCGAAATAACCGATCCATCTGCGGGAGCGCATGCCAGGCACAGCGCAATCCGTCTGGGCGCATCGGCACGCAGTAAACTAGGGCGCAGCCTTATGGCTGCGCCCTAGTTTTCATCAAAACGAGCGAATACGCGTACTTCGCACAGTCGAGTGGTTGGCCCACCTACATTTTTCGAGTTGTTCGGCCAGCTGAACCACTAGTCAAGGCCCCTTGAACCGCAATCGAGCGCTGCAGTCGCCTTACTTTCGCAACAAAGCCTCATTAATCTACCTGAATCAATTCGAATAGGACGTTTGCGATCGCACCATTCGCATAGGATAAGGCCGAATAACTCAAATTATGTTGGTGAGGCATCTGGGCGGTCGGCAAAAACGCCTAGAAGCTACGAATTCGCAACTAAAGTTCACCAAAAAAGGCCCAACTGGCAGAAACCTCCCCGGCCGAAGCTGCTCCCTCGATACGACAGCTCAAAAGCCCACCGTTCGCAGAAGATAAGCCGCGCCCCAATACCGTTGCCCGAAGTTTCGAGCGTATGTGGCGTCCGCTATGTCATCATGCGCGTATGGGAATCGTTCTGTCACATACAACGGCACGCGCTGTATACCAAACAGCCAACTCGCTCGCAAGCTACGCGATCGATCCCATACCTATGGAAAAGATCAGGGGGTCTGCGCCGACCACGTCCGACCTGGAAGCGGCGCGAGCATGGCTCAACAGAAAGAATGTCGATTCTGAAAGCATCCATGTGCTGACGTTTTCCAATAATGCCAAAAGGCACCACAAGGGCTGCATCTGCCACTGCACGCGCTATACGTTTGATGCAGAAAGCTACCTAAAACTCGAGCCGAACGTCTACATCGTCGATATCAAGCTGTGCGCGTTAGAAGCAACAGCCGACCTCAACCTTTCAGAGCTCGTTGAGTATTACTTTGAAATCTGCGGCTCCTACGCGCTTGAAACGTCCGACGAAACTCGATATCGTGAGCGCCCAGCCCTAACCAGCATTGAAGAGCTCAGAGCCTTCTTTTCAAAGGCATCGGGGTATCGTGGATCCAATAAAGCCCTTAAGGCACTTTCTTATGTACGCGAAGGCTGTCGCTCCCCACTCGAAACGGCGTTTGTCATGATGCTGACAATGCCCAAGTCAATGGGTGGCTTAGCCATACGCGCTATCAAAACGGATTATCCGATCCCAGTCCCCAAAAGATACGCCGCTCTAACGCGACGAACTGTTTTCTACCTCGACGCGCTGCTCGAAAATTCGATGACCGATATCGAATACAGCGGCTTTTACCACGACGAACCCGAGCAGCAATCAATTGACGAGGAGCGCCGAAACACGCTGCGAAACATGGGATATGCCGTTATCACAGTTAGTCGTCATTCGTTTTTCAAGCAGTCCGCTTTTAGACGGATCATGGAAGCGATTCGCATTCGCGAGAAGATCTGGCCCGGGCGGCTACCGGATAACTTCGCCATCCTGCAAGAAACTCTTCGTCAATTTGTCTTGCGGCGCTACTTCGAATACGGTCGCCGAGTCCTGGAGGCACTCAAAGAAGAAGAGGCTACCAAGTGCGAAATTGCAAGCCAATATCCGCAAGCCGATGACCCGAGCATCAACGATGTGCCCGAACCCGACGACATGCAACACGTCGGGGCCCTTGCTGAGGAAATCAATGGGCCTTGGGAATGCGATATGTCCGCAAAAATCGATGAAAACCGCACGGAAGACGACACGATTATTGATTTAATTGAGAATTCGCTCTTTTAAAGGCGGTCTCTGCGGATGTCCACCTACATTTTTCGACTTATTCGGCCACCAATGTGCCTGATTGGCTGCAGCAATGCTCGATATAACTATAGATAAAACTGATTCTGCAGGAACTCCCGTACAGTAAGAACCGATTCTCACGGTATTTAACAAGATAAAGTACAAATATGAACAGTTCTAATGCTTCTCGAGACAGCTTTCTTAGCATGTTGGCCGAACATCTCGAAATATGTTGGCGAGCATTGCGTCGATACATCCCAACCCACAGAGAATCGCAGGGGCGGTAAGCAGTCATCGAAATTATCGCCAATTGTATTGACATATGAACATGCGCTCATATAATCGGAAGTAAGTTATATGAGCGCATGTTCATATGAAAGGATATTGCAATGAGCATCCGCGTTGATGAAACGAAGCCCGACATCGAGGCCACCGAGCCCGTGGTCCCCACCACCTGCTCGCCCGAGGACCTTCCCGACGAGGAACTTCTCTACGACCTCGCCGACCTGTTCAAGGTCTTCAGCGACACCACGCGCATCAAGATTCTCTATGCCCTCATGGGCCGCGAGCTCTGCGTGGCCGACATCGCCGAGGCGACCGCAACCTCGCAGTCGGCAGTATCGCACCAGCTGCGCACGCTTAAGCAGTCGCACCTGGTCAAGTTCCGCCGAGACGGCCGCAACATCCTCTACTCACTTGCCGACGATCACGTCTACACCATGCTCAACCAGGGCATGAGCCATATCTGCGAATAGCAACCAACCACGGTATCAACGCGGCCGGCACCCAGGTCGCCAACACAGGGAAAGGAACCCACCATGAAAAAGCAATTCAAGCTCGACGAGATCGACTGCGCCAACTGTGCGCGCGAGCTTCAGGACGAGCTGGCCAAACTCGAGGGCGTCAAATCCGTGTCCGTCAACTTTATGACCCAGAAGTTGACGCTCGAGGCCGATGACGCCGAGTTCGACGAGGTGCTCAACCGCGTTGTAGAGTTTACGGCCGACGCCGAGCCGGACTGCGAGATCATTCTCTAGTTCAGGTTTACGCCAACCTGCAAGGCCGCGCTTGCCGCGGCCTTTGCTCGCGAAATTATATGAGCGAGTGTTCATACATTCAAATGGGAGGATACGAGTCATGGCCACCGCCGACCCCAAGAAGAAAAAGAAGAAGCGCAAGAAAAAAGAGTCACTCGAGCATAAGCGCAACCGCATCCTGGTAGCGCTGGGCATTTTTGCCGTGGTGTACGCCCTCGATGAACTCGGCACCCTCGCCGCCGTATTCGGCACCCCGGGCGACATCTACGCCAGCTTCGTGCTGTTCCTCGTGCCGTTTTTGATTGCCGGCTACGACGTACTGCAAAAGGCATTCAGTAATATCCGCCGCGGCAAGGCCTTCGACGAGAGCTTCCTCATGGCCGTCGCGACTATCGGCGCGTTTACCATGGTGCTCTTCCCCGATACCGACCCGCACATGGCCGAAGGCGCCGCCGTCATGCTGTTCTACCAGGTCGGCGAGCTGTTCCAGGCATACGCCGTGGGCAAGAGCCGCAAGTCGATCAGTGCCATGATGGACATCGCGCCCGACTACGCTAACGTCGAGCAAGCCGACGGCACACTCGAACAGGTCTTTCCCGATGACATCGCCGTCGGCACCGTGATCGTGGTCAAGCCCGGCGAGCGCGTGCCTATCGACGGCGTCATCGTCGAGGGCGAAACCCAGCTCGATACCGCCGCGCTCACGGGCGAGTCAGTCCCCCGCCCCGCCAAGTCCGGCGACGATATCATCAGCGGCTGCATCAACATGACGGGCCTCATCCACGTGCGCACCACCAGGCCGTTTGGCGAGTCCACCGTCGCGCGCGTCCTGGAGCTCGTGGAGAATGCCAGCGAAAAGAAGGCGCGCACCGAGAACTTCATCACGCGCTTCGCCCGCGTCTACACGCCCGCCGTCACCGGCGCGGCCGCGGTGCTCGCGCTTGGCGGCGGCCTGATCACCGGCGCCTGGTCCGACTGGATTCTGCGCGGTCTGACCTTCCTGGTCGTCAGCTGCCCGTGCGCGCTCGTGATCAGCGTGCCGCTGAGCTTCTTTGGCGGCATCGGCGGTGCCGCCAAGCTGGGCGTTCTCATCAAGGGTTCTAACTACCTCGAGACGCTCGCCGACGTCGACACCGTCGTCTTTGACAAGACAGGCACCCTCACCAACGGCACATTCTCGGTGGTCGCGGTGCACCCCGAGGCTGGCTATACCGAGCAGTCGCTGCTCGAGGTCGCAGCCCTTGCGGAGTCGTTCTCCGATCACCCCATCGCGCAGTCCGTACGCGTCGCCTACCAGGGCGAGGTCGACCCCAAGCGCGTAAGCGACTCCGCCAACGATGCGGGCCACGGCGTGACGGCAACCATCGACGGCAAGCACGTCGTCGTTGGCAACGCAAAGATGCTCGCCGCGGCCGGAGTCGAAGCGCCCGACTGCGAGGTCGTCGGAACGATTCTGCATGTGCTCGTTGACGGCGTGTACGCCGGCCACATCGTAATTGCAGACACCGTTAAGGCCGATGCCGAGCAGACGATCCGCGACCTTCACGCCACCGGCGTCAAGCGCACCGTTATGCTCACGGGCGACCGCGAGGAAGTGGCTGCTGCAGTGGCCAAGCAGCTCGGCCTCGACGAGTTCCATGCGCAACTGCTGCCGGGCGATAAGGTCGAGCGTGTTGAAGCGCTGCTCGCGGCCGAAAGCGGCAAGGGCAAGCTCGCCTTTGTCGGCGACGGCATCAACGATGCGCCCGTGCTCACCCGTGCCGATGTGGGCATTGCCATGGG
>JAIJJM010000128.1 GCA_022728415.1 Collinsella sp.
CATACCCTGATTGGCGCGGGCAACCAGCAGGGCGGGCTGGATATCTCCAACCTGCTCAAACCGGCGCTGGCGCGCGGCGAGCTGAAAACCATCGCCGCCACCACCTGGAGCGAGTACAAAAAATACTTCGAAAAAGATGCCGCCCTGTCGCGCCGCTTCCAGTTGGTGAAGGTCAGCGAACCCAACGCTGCCGAAGCCACCATTATTCTGCGCGGTCTGTCGGCGGTCTATGAACAGTCTCACGGCGTGCTGATTGATGATGACGCCTTGCAGGCCGCTGCGACATTAAGCGAGCGTTATCTCTCCGGGCGTCAGTTACCGGACAAAGCGATTGATGTGCTGGATACCGCCTGCGCCCGTGTGGCCATCAACCTGTCGTCGCCGCCGAAGCAAATCTCGGCGCTGACCACTCTGAGCCACCAGCAGGAGGCGGAAATTCGCCAGCTTGAGCGCGAGCTTCGCATCGGACTGCGTACCGACACATCACGGATGACCGAGGTGCTGGTGCAGTATGATGAAACGCTGACGGCGCTGGATGAACTGGAAGCGGCCTGGCACCAGCAGCAGACGCTGGTCCGGGAGATTATTGCGCTGCGCCAGCAGTTACTGGGCGTGGCAGAGGACGATGCGGCGCCGTTGCCGGACGCAGATACCGTGGAGGATACGCAGCCAGAGTCAGAACAGGATAATACCGGTGCTAAACTGGCTGATGAAGCTGGCAGCGAACAGCCGGAAGAGACCGCAGAAACAGTTTCCCCGGTGCAGCGACTGGCACAGCTCACTGCCGAACTGGACGCCCTGCATAACGACCGGTTGCTGGTCTCCCCGCACGTCGATAAAAAACAGATTGCGGCGGTGATTGCCGAATGGACCGGCGTACCGCTTAACCGCCTGTCACAGAATGAGATGTCGGTCATCACCGACCTGCCGGTATGGCTGGGTGACACCATCAAAGGCCAGGACCTGGCGATTGCCAGCCTGCATAAACACCTGCTGACTGCACGCGCCGACCTGCGTCGTCCGGGACGCCCACTCGGCGCGTTTCTGCTGGCCGGTCCCAGCGGCGTGGGTAAAACCGAAACCGTCCTGCAACTGGCAGAACTGCTCTACGGCGGTCGCCAGTACCTGACCACCATCAATATGTCCGAGTTCCAGGAAAAACACACCGTCTCGCGGCTGATTGGCTCCCCTCCGGGCTATGTCGGCTATGGCGAAGGCGGCGTACTGACCGAAGCGATTCGCCAGAAACCGTACTCGGTGGTGCTGCTTGATGAAGTGGAAAAAGCGCACCCGGATGTCCTCAACCTGTTCTACCAGGCGTTCGACAAGGGCGAGATGGCAGACGGCGAAGGCCGACTGATTGACTGTAAGAATATCGTTTTCTTCCTCACCTCCAACCTTGGTTACCAGGTGATTGTTGAACACGCGGATGACCCGGAAACCATGCAGGAAGTGCTGTATCCGGTGCTGGCGGACTTCTTTAAACCAGCCCTGCTGGCGCGTATGGAAGTGGTGCCGTACCTGCCTCTGTCGAAAGAGACGCTCACCACCATTATCGACGGGAAACTGGCCCGCCTGGATAACGTGCTGCGCAGCCGCTTTGATGCGGACGTGATTATTGAGTCGGAAGTGACGGACGAGATCATGAGCCGCGTCACCCGCGCGGAAAACGGCGCAAGGATGCTGGAGTCCGTCATTGACGGCGACATGCTGCCCCCGCTCTCGCTGCTGCTGTTGCAGAAAATGGCGGCCAACACGGCGATTGCCCGCATCCGCCTGTCGGCGGCAGACGGCGCGTTCACGGCAGACGTGGAAGATGCTCTGGACGACGAGTCTGTCACAGAGGATGAAACGGATTTATGAGCAGGTTGCGCGTTTTCCGGCAGACAGGATGGTTTATCGCAGGCCTGGTGGCGGGCTTACCCGCCAGTGCCGCGCCCGCAGAAACATCGTCACTGGCCGGTGTGGAGGTAGCCGTCGCCACTGCGACCCCGCCGGATGCGACTGCCACGTTACATGCCATGCAGTCCTGTCGGCAGGAGACGGCGGCGCTGGAGCGGCTTGACTGTTACGACCGCCTGCTGGCACCACTGTCCCCGTCAGGATTTAACGGGGCACTGGTCAAAGCCAGCTTTGTGGGCGAAGCCTGGACCCGCGCTACGGAGCAGGAAAAACGCCGCCAGGGCAACACCACAGAGCTGCTGGTGACGCAGGTGCCGGGGGAACGCCCGACGGTGGTGATAACCACCCCGGCTATCGGCCATGTTCCGCCGCGCCCGGTGCTGATGTTCAGTTGCGTGGACAATATCACCCGGATGCAGGTGGCGCTGATGCACCCTCTGGATGTTCATGATATCGCCGTCACCCTGAATGCCGACAGCCGGGCATTGCGCAGCCACTGGTTTGTGCGCGAGAACGGCACTCTGCTGGAATCCAGCCGGGGGCTGTCCGGGATTGATGAAATTAAGCAACTGTTCGGCGCAAAAACGCTGATGGTGGATACCGGCGCAGACAACGCCGCCGGAAAGCTGACCTTTAACATTGACGGGCTGGCAAGGGCGATTGCTCCCCTGCGCGATGCCTGCCACTGGGCGGGAGAATAAAAATATGGCAATGGACTTACGCGATCCGAATGTCTGGGTATCGCACCTGCTGGAAAACCTGCCGGAAGAGAAACTGGCATCGGCGCTGAAGGACGACAACCCGGACTGGGAGTATATCGACGGTGGGATTGTCAAACTGGGATCGCTGGCGCACAGCCAGCTGGATATCCCTGAACTCCAGCACCGGGGACTGGTCCTTCTGGCTTCGGAGAGTAAGGATTTTCGCCTGCTGGCGCATCTGCTGAGAACCCTGCAACATGCCGGTGATCCGCTCCTGGCCTTGCGCCTGCTGGCGCTGTATGTGGAGCATTACTGGGCGGTAGCCGCGCCGCAGAATATGGCACATAAAAAACGCTTTGCCAGCCAGGTTATTAAACGCTTCGAAACAGGTATTGACGCTTTTTCACAGAACGCCGCCACAGCGCAGCGCGATGCGCTGCTAGGTGAACTGGCGAAACTGGCGCAATGCTGGCAGTCACATAATGCCCCGGAACTAGCACAGGCTACTGATGATCTTTTTGCCCTTTACCAGCGTGCGTTTAATCGTGCGGCACCGGCTCCAGCCCCCACTCCGGCGGCCTCCAGTAGTTCACCACAGACGATCGCCACGTCTGAAAGCGGCGTGACGCATACCAGTACTCCGACTCCACAGATCGCCATCGACAGTCACGACGACAAAACCTGGCGCGACACACTGTTAAAAGTGGCGGCCATTTTATGCGAGCGCCAACCGGAATCGCCGCAGGGCTATCGCCTGCGTCGCCATGCCCTGTGGCTAACCATCACCAGTACGCCCCAGGCGGAAAGCGATAGACGTACTCCACTGGCTGCGGTCTCTGCCGATATGGTGGCGGATTACCAGTCCCGGCTTGCCAGCGCGGATATGGAGCTGTGGCAGCAGGTGGAAAAAAGCGTACTGCTGGCACCCTACTGGCTGGACGGTCACTACATTTCTGCACAGACGGCGCACCGTCTTGGTTATACCGCTGTAGCCGATGCCATCCGCGATGAAGTCGTTTCCTTTCTTGGCCGTCTGCCCGCGCTCGCTGATCTTCTGTTTAACGACCACACACCGTTTGTTTCTGAAAAAACGAAGCAATGGCTTGCAAATCAGCCAGGTAACCAGTCCGCGCCAGTCATACAGGTGAGTAATGAAGATATTCAGGCTGCGCGGTTGTGTTTTGATGAGCAGGGGCTGGAAGCCGCCTTACGGTATCTGGATACGTTACCCGCCGGTGAACCCCGCGACCAGTTCCACCGGCAGTATTTTGGCGCGCAGCTTATGGAAGAGGCGGGGCTGGTACAGCTTGCGCAACAGCAGTACAGGATGTTGTTCAGGATGGGATTGCAGATGATGGTGGCAGACTGGGAGCCGTCCCTGCTTGAGCAGCTAGAACAAAAATTCACGGCAGAACAATAAAAGAGAACAGGAGTTTTTGTGTTCAGATTACCAACACCCCGACTATTCAGCGGACTCAAATCAGCCCTGCGCCCGGCGATGCCCCGATTTAAAGTCTCTGCATTCTGGCTGCTGATACTGGCGTGGATTTTCCTGCTGGTTTGGATCTGGTGGAAAGGCCCGACGTGGACGCTGTATGAAGAGCAGTGGCTCAAACCACTGGCGAACCGCTGGCTGGCAACGGCGGCGTGGGGGATTATTGCCCTGGTGTGGCTTACCGTCCGGGTAATGAAGCGCCTGCAACAGCTTGAAAAACAGCAAAAACAACAGCGCGAGGAAGCCATTGATCCGCTCAGTGTGGAACTGAACGCCCAGCAGCGTTACCTCGACCGCTGGCTGCTGCGCCTGCAACGCCATCTCGACAACCGCCGTTTCCTGTGGCAGTTGCCGTGGTATATGGTCATCGGCCCGGCGGGCAGTGGCAAAACGACACTGCTGCGCGAGGGGTTTCCGTCCGACATTATTTATGCCCCGGAGGGCGCACGCGGCGCAGAACAACGCCTGTACCTCACGCCCCATGTCGGTAAACAGGCGGTGATCTTTGATATCGACGGCACACTCTGCGCTCCCGCTGATGCGGATATCCTGCATCGCCGTCTGTGGGAACATGCCCTCGGCTGGCTGAAAGAAAAGCGCGCGCGCCAGCCGCTGAACGGGATTATTCTGACACTCGATTTACCCGATCTGCTGACCGCAGACAAACGCCGCCGCGAGCATCTGTTACAGACGCTGCGCAGCCGCTTACAGGATATACGCCAGCATCTTCACTGCCAGTTACCGGTTTACGTGGTACTGACCCGGCTTGATTTATTACAGGGTTTTGCCGCCCTGTTCCAGTCACTCAACAGACAGGATCGCGATGCGATTCTGGGCGTCACGTTCACCCGCCGTGCCCATGAAAATGATGACTGGCGAACAGAGTTGAATGCTTTCTGGCAGACATGGGTGGATCGAATGAATCTGGCGTTGCCGGATCTGATGGTCGCTCAGACTCACACCCGCGCGTCTTTATTCAGTTTTTCCCGCCAGATGCAGGGAAGCCGTGAACCGCTGGTGTCACTGCTTGAGGGTCTGCTTGATGGCGAAAATATGAACGTGATGCTGCGTGGTGTCTATCTCACCTCTTCGCTTCAGCGTGGACAGATGGATGATATATTCACCCAGTCTGCCGCCCGCCAGTACCGGCTGGGCAATAACCCACTGGCGTCCTGGCCCCTGGTGGACACCGCGCCTTATTTCACCCGCAGCCTGTTCCCGCAGGCATTACTCGCAGAGCCTAATCTGGCAACAGAGAGCCGCGCCTGGCTGATACGTTCCCGTCGCCGCCTGACGGTTTTCTCTGCCACAGGCGGCGTGGCAGCACTGCTGCTCATCACCGGCTGGCATCACTATTACAACGGTAACTATCAGTCCGGCATCACCGTGCTTAAGCAGGCCAAAGCCTTTATGGACGTGCCGCCTCCGCAGGGGGAAGATGACTTTGGCAACCTGCAACTGCCGCTCCTGAACCCGGTACGCGATGCCACACTGGCCTATGGCGACTGGGGCGACCGCAGCCGTCTGGCCGATATGGGACTGTACCAGGGACGACGTATCGGGCCTTATGTGGAACAGACCTATCTGCAACTGCTGGAGCAACGTTACCTGCCCTCGCTGTTTAACGGGCTGGTCAAAGCGATGAACGCCGCGCCGCCGGAGAGTGAAGAAAAACTCGCGGTGCTGCGCGTAATGCGAATGCTTGAGGACAAAAGCGGACGTAACAATGAGGTGGTGAAGCAGTATATGGCAAAACGCTGGAGCGAAAAATTCCACGGCCAGCGCGATATCCAGGCACAACTGATGTCCCATCTTGACTACGCGCTGGCTCATACTGACTGGCATGCAGAGCGTCAGGCGGGCGACGGTGACGCTATCAGCCGTTGGACGCCATATGACAAGCCCGTGGTATCAGCACAGAAAGAACTGAGCAAACTGCCTGTCTACCAGCGGGTTTACCAGAGCCTGAAAACGCGGGCGCTGGGCGTTCTTCCTGCCGACCTCAATCTGCGTGACCAGGTAGGGCCAACCTTTGACCAGGTGTTTACATCTGCCGATGACAACAAACTGGTTGTTCCACAGTTTCTTACCCGTTACGGCCTGCAAAGCTATTTTGTAAAACAGCGCGATGAACTGGTTGAACTGACGGCAATGGATTCCTGGGTACTCAACCTCACCCGCAGTGTGAAATACAGTGACGCCGACCGCGCGGAAATCCAGCGCCAGTTGACCGAGCAGTATATCAGCGACTACACCGC
>JAIJJM010000129.1 GCA_022728415.1 Collinsella sp.
CTGATACCACGACCGCAGCCCAAAGCACGCCGCATACCGCCGTCGCACCAACCATCACCGCACGCCGGGCTGTGTGCCCCGATACCTCCATCGGGCACGGCATGAGCGGCTCGGCGCGAAGCGAGCGGGCGACATTTTGCGCATAGTGGTCGCAAAATGCCGAGAGCGCCGCCTCCACCGCAGCCGGCTCGGGACGATCTTCCTGATGGCAGGACAGGCAGGCCATCACCACATCGAACAGCTGGGCGTCGACAAACGCCAGCGCATCGCGCAGATCCTCGGAATTTGGATCGAGCCCCAGCTGCTGAGCCTGTTCGGCCGCGGCAAGTGCCACATCGGGCTCGCGTCGCAGCAGTTGCGTCAAGTTGCAGCCGGGCGCGTGGGCGCCGACGGGATAATCGGGCAGCGTATCCATCTTGAGGCGATAAGGGCTGGCGATATCGCGCGTCTTTTTGCGCGAGCCCGAAGTACCCGACGCACCCGGCGCTACTTCGTACGGCGCGACACCGGCGATGAGCTCGTAGACCGTACTCGCCGCTGCATAGACATCGATCGCCGGCGACATACGCAAAGCGCGCAGGTCGGGAATATCGTCGGTGAGCATCTCGGGCGGGGCATAGGCCACCGTCGCGCGGCGCAGCGTGGCAGAGCGCTCCGTAAACGACGCCTTGCCGCCGGTACCGGCCACGGCAGAGGCAAGCTCGAGCGCCAGCGACGAGCCAAAGTCGATCAAGCACAGGTCGAAGGTTCCTTCGGCAAGCTGTCGGTCGAGCGGCAGGCGCGCCGTGCGCACCATAATATTAGCGGGCGATATATCGCGATGGACGAACCCCTCGCCTACCAAGCTCATGCGGCAAAGCAGATCGAACAGGTCGCGACCCAGGCGCGCCGCCACGAGCGGCGATAGACGCCCGGCATCGTCCACGGCAAGGCGCGAGTGCAGGCGAGCGAGCGTCTCGCCCTCGACCCACTCCATGACAATCGCGGGCACGCCGTCGACCTCGCCCCACCCGTATAAGCGGGGAAAGCCCTTAAGGCCCGAAAGGGCACGATGGCATTCATATTCTTCGCGAAATGCCGCCTTGAACTTGGTGACCAGCGCCTCGTGGGCGACATCGTCATCAAATTCGTCGCGCGTTGGCAAGATGAGCTGCTTGAGCGCCACGGCCTCGCCCTGCGCATTGACGGCACGTGTCACGCGGCCGATGCCGCCGCGGCGCATGGTGGCGTCGTCGGCAAACAGCATCGTAAAACGGCGCAGGTAGGCGGGAAGCTCGTCCGTGCCCAGGGCGACGGCCGGCTCGAACCCGTCGACGCGTGCCAGGCGCAGGCCCACCATGGGATCACGGTTGAGCGACTGGGCTGCCGTAGAAGCGAGGTCGTTCGTCATAGGGCGATCGCCGCCACATTGGTGTTGAAGTTGTTGAGCGCGACGTTATCGTCGCCGTAATGTCCGACCCATTGACACAGGTTTGTGTAGCAACCCCAAAGGTTGGCGAATTGTCGATACCACGTTGACTGGGGAGGAAACGTCTGCCGGCCAAACTCGGCACGGATGACAAACATGTCATTGACCAGGCTGTCGCACGGTCCGGTGTCGCCCGTGGCGTTATAGGTCGACACCACGCTATTGGCGCGGGCGACATAGCCATCGAGTAGGTTATATTTGGTCACGAGCCAACTGTGGATACTCTCCTCCTCGGCAGCCGAGAGGCCACCCGAGCCCGTGTCGCCGCCGTTACCGCCGTCCGTCGAGCCACCACTCGAAGATCCACCGCCAGAGGCGGAGCCCGAACCGGAACCGCCGTCCGAGCCCGCCGAACCGGTGCCAGAACCGGACCCATCCGAGCTGCCGGGCTTACCAGCCTGCTGCGTATCCTGCCCCTTCTGCTGCTCTGCCTTGTTAACGACAGAAGCCACGCTGTTGTTGGAAAGCTTCGCGATGACCTTGGTGTTGGTGAGCATGATGGTCTTGCCGTTTGCCAGCGTAACCTCGTTGGACGCCTGCTCGCCCTCGTCCGCGGGATCGACGCCAAACACGGTGCGCCCGACCACGCTCGCCCACGCATATCCAGTTGTCGTTCCCAAGTCGCTTTTGGCCTTGCGCCCAATATGCAGCTCGCGCGCAGCATGCGCCTGTACCATGGACGGCACCGTCATGCCATAAGCCGAAACACCGGCTATGACCAGCACGAGCGAGCAAGACAGCAGCGCATACGCCTGGGGCGCCAGGCCCAGCCGGCGTCGCCTGCGCACCGCGGCGCCATGCTTTGTCTGAGTGCCCCCGGGCCGCATGCGTTCTCCTCCAACAAAAACACGCCGCTTAAAGGCGGCGCATTCTTTCATATCCACATTTGAGTGTATCAGCGAACCCAAGAGGTTGCGCAACGAATGGGCAAATACGAGGTACGAGCGGACCCATCCACGCGATAAGCGGATGAAAAGCAGGTTTGTTGCACAACAAATGCATGAACGCGCGCCCAATTATGAGCGCCCCGTGCGGCAGGCCGACGGGACATGCCGCGGAGCTGGCGCCGCCTAGATCGCGCGGCGGGCCTCGATAGCGCGGCCAAGCGTAAGCTCGTCGGCATACTCCAAGTCGCCGCCCACGGGAAGGCCGCTCGCAAGACGCGATACCTCAACGCCCAATGGCTTGATGGTGCGAGCAAGGTAGCTCGCCGTGGTCTCGCCCTCAATGTTGGGGTTGGTAGCGATAATGACCTCGTGGATGTCCTCGTGGCCCAGGCGCGCCAGCAGCTCGCGGATATGCAGCTGCTCGGGACCGATCTTGTCCATGGGGCTGATCACGCCGCCCAGCACATGGTACAGGCCATGGTAGCTGCCCGTGCGCTCGATTGCCTGGACGTCGCGCGGCTCGCCCACCACGCAAATGCGAGTGGTATCGCGCATTGGGTCCTGGCAGATGGAGCACTCGTCGGCCGTGGCGTAGTTAAAGCAACGGCTGCAAAAGTGGACCTCCTGCTTGACCTCCAAAATGGCCTCGGCCAGGCGGCGGGCCTCCTCGGCATCGGCCTCGAGCAGGTAATAGGCGATGCGCTGGGCCGACTTGGGACCAATGCCCGGCAGACGACCCAGCTCATCGAGCAGTTTTTGCAGACTGTGATTCGCACTCATATATATGCGTGTCTTAGAACGGCATGCCCGGGATGTTGAGGCCGCCGGTGATGGCGCCCATCTGCTTGTTGGCGAGCTCGTTGACGCCGCGGACGGCCTCGTTGACGGCAGCCATGATCATGTCCTGCAGCATATCGACATCCTCGGGATCGAGGGCATCGGGATCGATGGTGAGGTTGACGAGCTCCATCTCGCCGTTAACGGTCACCTTGACCATGCCGCCGCCGGCGGAGGCGTCGACGGTCTGGGACTTGAGGTTCTCCTGCGCGGCGGCAAGCTGCTCCTGCATCTTGCGAGCCTGCTTCATCATCTGCTGCATGTTCATACCGGCCATAATGGCTCCTTTACGTGCGGCCGCGCGACGAACTGCAAGGGCAGCCAGAGCGCGGCGGGTCTTTCAAACTCAAAAATCGTACCACGGCGCGGGGCAAGCAAGCGGGGCGGACACGCTCCCTCAGTCGATATACATGTCCTCCAACGTGACGATTCGCCAATCTTCGCGCGCGGCGAGCTTCTTTTTTGTAGCGGCACTCACATCGTGTTTGCAGAACAGCATGAAATGAAAGGCGGCATACCCTTTTACTAGGCCTCGTTTGCTTTCGAGGTCGTCAATCTCTGCCGACTCGTCAAACGACTCCCTATATTTGCACTCTCCAACAACTAGGCGCTTTGAAACCCGATCTGCAGCCAGAACATCAATATCGTCCTGAGCCCGCTTGGCGGGATTTGTTCCCCACCACGACGACACCGTCGTTGCCGGAATTGGCAACTCGCCCCGTTTCGCCCGCTCGACCATCCACTCGGCACACAACGCTTCGAACCGATGGCCCAGGTATTCGTTCAGTTGCTCTTCTGGAAGCGCGTTGACGACCGCCTGCCCTAAGCCCGCCTCGATATCGGACGAATACGGCATGACGAACCGGAACCAAAACGCATAGCACGGCTCGGACAGTCGATATATTCCGCGCTTGCTTGTTTCGGGGTTCTCGCCAAACGGAACGGCCTTTTCTATGATTCCTACCGATTCCAACGCCTTGAGATAGCGAGGCAGCGTTGTCTGGGCGATTCCCACGCGGTCGGCAATCTGCTTCGCACGGTTTGCCCCGGCAGCTACAGCCCGCAAGATCGAGTTGTATATTGCCGGCTCCTGGAACTCCTGACGAATCAGGCCCTCCGGCTCACCATAGAGAAACCCCATGGGATCAAAGTAGAGCCGTGCCAGGTTCTCTTTGAGCCCCACGCTCGAATCCAGCTGCTGCAGATAGTATGGAACGCCGCCAAAGCAGCCATAGAATTTAAAGGCATCTTGAGCGCTCAAGCCCGGAAGCATCTTGGCGGCGTCCTTAAATCCAAGATCGTGCACTTTGATTTGGGCCGTGCGCCGACCAAACAGGGGACTTTTGCGTCCCAGCACACTGCTTTCCATAAAACCCTGGTTGCTGCCGCAAAGAATAAGAAAGGCGCTCGTTTCCTTGAAGGCCCTATCGATGGCAACCTGGAAAATCGAGGGCAGCGCCTCGTTGCGCATCGCCGCATTGGGGAACTCGTCGAACACAAAGACAAATCGCTCGGCGCGTGCTCGATCGGCGATAAAGGACAGCGCGTCAGTCCAAGATGAGAATCCGCCAAGCGATGCGGGAAGATTGAAAAAGCTAGCGATAGCGCGATTGAAATCTGCGAGGTTGTCGGCATCGCTTTGCTCGAGAGCGGTAAACGAGAGCGTCCGTTTACCGCGGCAGAACTCGTTGATCAGCGTCGTCTTTCCCACGCGTCGGCGACCGTACACAACGGCCATCTGAAATGAACGCTGCTCATAAAGGGATTCGAGTTTTGCAAGCTCCGCTTCGCGCCCGACAAACATTATGCACTCCCGAATTATGCATGGTCGAATAATTCACACTTGCATAATATCTCATAATCTACCTAGCCGGGCCGGCCCCCGACATTTTCTGCATCCAGCTAGATAACAAAATGCCGAACCGCCGCTCGAGGTGGCGCCCATGACGATGGGGTATAATTTAATTGTCATAGATAGCAATTTGGAGGTGCCCCATGAATGCCCCCGACGCGCTCCAAAACATCCGCTCAAAACACCCCGTTGCATATGTGGTTCTCTATCTCTTTGTCGGCTGGGCATTGCTGGTTGTCATCACCCATGCTATAGCCTTTGGAGCAGAACTGCTCATAGCCAGCTCGGGCCAGCCCGTCGTCAAATGGGAAGCAACCGATAAGTGCACCGATGGAACCCGAACTGTTTACTACAACAGCCCGTCCCTCTACCAAGAGTTCAAGGTCAAGATAAAGGACTTCAAGATTGTCGATGCCGAGCCAGGCGTTTATTTGGCAATCGGAGCAACCGTTAACGCCGAGCAAGTCGAGTACACGGACAGCCATGCGACGTATCGTATCGACCTCAGCATCCTAGGCCGACCGTCACGCACCTGTCTGCTCGAATGCGATATACGCGGCACCACACTATACATGTCCGAAATACAGATGCGCCCGGACGAGGCGCCCCTAAAGAGCTAGGGGCCCCAAGTCCAATGAGTGGCCCTCAGCAGTAAAACGATAGCCCATCGGTTGTTTCTTTCCAACGTTTGCAAATCAGCGCATGGTTAGATGAAACAAACTGCATGATATCGCGTAAATCCCGAGCAGGAATATCGCCCTTGTTATGGGCCAGCTTGCATCCGCCGGAGCGGGTAAGCCATATCTTGGTTGCCTCGGCAGTGGGGCGCTTGACCGCAACGTGAACATGAACAGGTTCGCCGTTCTCCCCCGTCCAGAAGAAGATGATGTACGGCCCGAGTCGAAACAGGCTAGGCATAGACTCGTCCGCCTTCGTAGGCAAAACGCAGGATGAGCGGGGCATTGTTACGCACGAAATCATCGAGTTCTTTGAGGTCCGCTTCGCTAAAGCCCTCGTGTGACACCCAATTGAATGCCGGCAAGATACACTCCGCCGTGTCAAAACCCCAATCGCGCGGGCGCTCCACAACAACCTTCACCGTGTTGTCCTCCCGGACTTCGGAATACGAAACCTGCGTATCGTCCTCAAGGCGGACATATTCCCACATCATAAGCTCGCTCCGTTCAAAGGGTTCTCTTCTTGAGCAGTATACCCGCCTGCACAGCTACTCCACAGGCTTGAAGATGGTGGCCTGGCCGAAGACGTTGCGGATGAGGGCTTTGGCCTCGTCCTCGGTCTGCGGG
>JAIJJM010000130.1 GCA_022728415.1 Collinsella sp.
GCCGGGGCATCCTCGGCCACGACGCCCTCGAACCTGATGATGATCCTGGGATTCGCGCCCGCCAGCCAGTTCGCCCGCACATAGTCGTCGGCGAACACGAGACGCACGGCATGGTTCGCGTCGTTCCACTCGCTGCGGTACTGGCTCTTGGGGATGAACTTGCCGGTGGTCAGGTCGGTGACCTCCAGGGTCTGCTTGTCCGGCTGGAAGTGCTCGTCATACGTGTCGGTGACCGCCACCTCGACGATAGTGTAGGCGAGACTGTCGGGCAGGTGCGGCTGGGTTTCCAGACGGTATTCGAGACGCTGGCCGGGGAAGACGATCTTGCCGTCCACGCTGTCCTGGGCGCCGCCTTGGGAGGATTCCCCGACCACATCCTTGACCACGGACGGCACGTAACCGCAGACCTTCGGCTCGTTGGTTTCGACCGTGTGGGTGTTGATGGTCTGCGAGCCGGCGTTGGTCAACTCCGCGCCGTTCTTGCCGGCGGTGCAGAACGTGATCTCGTCGTCCGCTTCGATGCCGAAGTCATCGCGCACCTGGCCCGCCCCGGCCCCGTTGGCGTAGTTCGCGCGGCCGGGCACGAGCATCGTGATCTGCCTGGCCTTCGCCAAGCCCTTCAGTCCGGTCAGGTAGGAGGCCTTGGCCGTGGCGGTGACCACGGTGCCATCGATCGTGATGTCCCACTGGTCGGTGATGTCACGGCCACGGTTGGCGATGTCGCTTACGCTGCTTTCGCGATCGGTGCCCGCGTCCGCCTCGTACACATGGACCTTCGCCGCTTCATCGGCGTCGAACAGGTAATCGGCGGCTGTCCAATCATCGACCAAGGTGAGCGTCTGCGGAGCCTGGATCAGGTTCGCCGGCACGGTGCCGTTGACCACGGAGGCCACGCGGTCTCCGTCGAGGAACACCTTGCCGTCGCCGCCGGTCTGGTTGGTGCGGTCGGGGTCGATCACGGCCTGCCACTTGCCATTAGTGTCGAGCATGATCCAGCTTTTGTCGGGATTGGGACGCCAGGTGTCGAACTCGCGTTCTCCCGCGTCGGCCTCGGGCAGCTGGTTCCACTTGCCCCACGCATGGTCGCTGATGTTCTGGTAATCGGATGGCAGGCTGACGGTCACATCGAAGCCGAACACATACTCGTGGTCGAACGGCATCATGCCCTTGTCGGCCGAACGGACCGCGCTGACCGTGTTCGATGCGCGGTCCCAACCGATCTCGAACTCGTTGGAGACATCGCGATTGTTGTCGGTGGCGTCCACGAGCGTGAAGCCGTCCACCGTGTAATCGACGCCGTTGGGTTCGATCACGTCCCTGAAACTCAGCTCGTAACCGCCCCGGCCGGTCCCATACGTGATGGTGGTGCGGTTGGTCATTCGGTCGGCGCTGACGCCTTCCTCGATGCTTTTGACCGGATCGGCCGGCGGCACGGCGCTGACCTTCCAGGTCTCCGCCGGATCCCGGTCCGTGGTGTCCACGGCCGCCTGCATGCTTCCCTGCCTGGGCACTTGGATGTCGATCCAATATGTGCCCTCGGCCCAGGAATCCATGCCGAAATCACCCGGCGAGGCCAGGTTGTCGATCACGGTGTCGCCGCTGTTGGCGAAGCTGATCGGCTTGCTCACGCTGCCCGTCGGCGTGTAGGGGCCGCCATCGTAGTGCACGATCGCGGTGCCGTGCAGGGTCTCCTTGATCGACGAGCCGCCGTTGTTCGCGTGGATGGTGTCGCCGACCGGCGTGGTCGAGCCGACCTGCATGTCGGTCTGCTGGCGGTGCGAGGTGGTGACGGTCAACGGATAATCGACGGGCGGCTGGTTCTTGGCCAGCACGACCACACGGAACGAGGCATCGGGATTGGCGTTGATGGAATCCTGCACCAGGCTATCCACCGAACGCACGCCAAGCCGATCGGTCCACGTGGTGCCGGTCGTGTACGACTGGCCTTGGTACTGGTAGGTGCCGCGCCCTTCGGCGGCCCATTGGGACTCCCAACGCTGACGCGCGTTCGAACTGACATAGGAACCGCTGAACACGCCGTTGCCGAGGCGCGCGTAGCCGACAGCGACCATCCGGCATTCCGCGTCACCCTCCCCGGTGTATGAGGCCTTGCACTCCGAGATCGCGTCGGCAAGGATGGCATTCATATCCACGAACTGATTCGACCCATCCTCCAAATCGGAAGACAGGGTGGTGCCCGAATCACGTATCGCCTGCTTCATGCCCTCCAGAGTGGCGGGCCGGGAATCCTTGTAGATCCAATGCACGTCGGCGGTCTGCGATGGAACCTGCCCGCCGGAACCGCCACCGCCCTCGCCGGAACCGCCACCACCGCCCTCGGCGAACGCGGCTGGCGCCAGATATCCCAAGGCCAACGCCCCTGCGGTCAGGGCAGCCATCAGCATCGTGCGCCTGCTCTTCTTCCCACCTGACATACGTATCCGTCCTTTCAGTCGGAAGCGCCCCATGATGCGCTCCCTCCCGTTTCACACGGATACGGAAAATGCGGGCGACCATTCACGGCCGCCCGCATCCTTCCTTGTCCCTGGAAGAAGAACGCACCGGCGGGCCTTCCGCCGGGACGCCTTTCCCAGCTTCCCCCTGCCAGCCGTAGCCAGCGGCGGACAACTGCAATCGCATGAAACGGTTTAATGGGACTATCTGCCTTTCTTTTCTGATATGTGTGCCTTTTGATACGCTATTGGCTTAGTTACCGGCTGGAGGTTCGGGCTGAACCAGTAAATGAAGAGGGATGAATGGCGGGAATTGCATTTTTTGATATCGACGGAACGCTCACATACGGCATTAGCTCTGGCGCATTTATTGCGGACCGGTTGGGTACCGGCGACAGGATGCGAGATGCAGAGGATCGATACGCACGCGGTGAGATCGGAAATGACACGGTATGCGATATTGATGCTCGTGGATACACTGGCCATCGGGTAAGTGAAATTCACGGATGGTTGAACGATCTCCCGCTTGTGCAAGGAATCGCACAGTCCGTTGCGGAATGCAAGTCGAGGGGAATCAAGCCAGTCCTCGCATCCTGCGCTTGGACAGTCGTTTCCGAGAGCCTTGCGCAGAGATTTGGATTTGAAGCATGGTGCGGTCCAGAACTTGCTGTCAAGGATGGCGTGTTTATTGGTAAAACAGCGGCATATGCCGATGAACAAACCAAAGTAACATTCATGAGGCAGCAATGTGAATGCTTGGGAGTTGAAGCTTCGAATTGCATCGCTATTGGTGACAGTCGTTCTGACCTACCGCTGTTCAAAGCCGTCGGTGTCTCGCTTGCCTTCAATGCGGACAAGCAGACACGTGCTGCTGCGACTTTTGCTTTCGAAGGAGCGGATCTATCCACTGCGCTAGCCCGTCTCTTTGAACATTTGCCAGTTGAAAGCTGACTTCAGACTGACAGGCTGCACACTGAGGACAAGATTGGGAACGAGCCTCCCAAAAAGCTTTTCGAGGTCGTATCATTCGTAAGCTTCATGCGTGAACACCTGCGCGGTGGTGCGGTTCACGCCGACTACACGTTGCGTCATGTGGCACATTGCGAAAGCCTGCCCACATTCATCGAGGATGGATGGTGGTGCTGGCTCTTATCAAGAGCAAAGCCGAAAACATAATAAGGAATAGACTGCATCTGTATGTCAGATTGTTTGCTTGTATGAATGCGGGACTTGCAGCCGCACATATCACAGTGGGTGGCTTACGCACTGGCTCCATGCGGATGATGTGTGGAACACTGCCTCAATCCGCGAGAGCCACGCGCATGACCAGTTCACCGTCGTGTTCGCTGATGATGGTGAAGCCAAGCGACTCGTAGAGATGGAGGGCGTTGGCGTTGGTGCGCTGGACCGAGAGGCTGGCTGCGGCGTGACCATCGGTTCGCAGTCGGTCCAGTAACGCCGTCATCAGGCGGTGCCCTATGCCTCGGTTCCGCCAGTCGGGAAGCAAGGATATGGAGACTTCCGGCGTTGCCGTGTCGATGGTGCCGTAGCCTGCGGAGTTGTTCGGGAAGATTCTGGCCCATGCGGCACCCACGATTTGCGGACCGTTCGGTAGTCCGGCGCGAGCAACCATGCAGGCATCGTCGGGCCGTCCGAATCCCTCGATATATCGCCGCAATTCCGGCAGCTCGACAACGCTCCTGTCCGGTGCCGGGGTTCCCGGCGATACATGAATCGCCTGATACAGGAACTCGACGAGCAACGGATATTCCTCCGGTCGCATCGCCGTGATTGCGATGGCCGAAGGAACATGAGCCATGTTCGCCTCCGTGTGAAGTTTTTTGCCATGTGCTCGCGGCATAATCGGTCGTGTCATACTGGTGTCCTCTTGCTCGGTCATTGCCATCGATACAGCTTCATACGAAAAGGAATGCGTCTTGCCGATATCCAAGTCTTACGAAGGAACGTAAACTCATAGATAGCGTCATGACGCGCATCGCCATCGAATCGATGTAACGGCATTCAGAAACCATTCGTCATGGCTGACTGCGACCAATGCGCCCGCATAGGAGGATAGCGTATTAGCAAGTGCCTGTTTGGAGTGCAGGTCGAGGTGGTTGGTCGGCTCATCCATGATGATGAGCTGTGGCTGTTCAATCATGCCGAGGCACAACAGAAGTTTGCGTAGTTCGCCTGGCGAGGGATTGCCGCCGGCGAGCAGTCTGTCGGGGTCGGCGTTAAGTTGGGCGTAGGCGCTGAGCACAATGGCGCGTTGCTCGTCCGTCAAAGCATGCAAGCGGTTCATTGCGTTGGCGGTATCCATGTCGCTGGAATTTTGGGGAATATAGAGATATGGCATTCTCTCCGAATGCCGCTGCGCTTCATCACGCTCCAGCGCTTCGATCAATCGTCGTATCAATGCGGTTTTACCGCTGCCATTTGGACCGCTGATGCCGATGCGGTCGCGCGGGCCGATGCTCAGCATATCGGGTTGGTCCGCGATGGCGTGGTCGTTGGGGATGCGCGTCAATTCCCTACGTGAGCTCGGCATGACGTTCATCCAGATGGTGCCGTCGTAGCGTTTGGCCGCTTCGCTGAGGTGAGCAAGTCTGTCGGTGGCGGCGGCGATACGCCCGTCGAATTGCGCGCTTGTCTGTGCGACAGTGGTGCCGATAGCCGGTTTCAGATTTTTCAGGGCTTTGCGAGCGTCGATGTCCTTGATATCGATGCGCATTCCCTGATTCTTCCGCATATCCAGTTCGCGCGCACGCTGCGCCCGCTCCCGCTTGATGCGCTGCATGCGTTGCAGCTCCTTTCGAGTGGACTGTATGGCGGCCGTATCGGCACGTTGATTGTCGCGCATCTGCTGCGCGGCCTGGGTATATCCACCCTGATAGGTGTTCGCCGCCGTGATGTTACGCCCACGCGCATGTCGGCGCTCCAGCATCACGCAGCGCGAACACGTCGCGTCGATCAGTTCGACATCATGGGAGATCACGATGCCTATGCCATCGAACCGACGCATCGCCTGCGTGATGGCTTGGCGCGTCCTGCCGTCCACATGATTGGTTGGCTCGTCCAACACCAGCACGTCGGGATCGCCGGCCAGCGCACAAGCGATTTGCAGCCGCTTGGCTTCGCCTCCAGAGAGAGTCTCGTATCGGTATGCCCAATCGTCGCCGATGTTCAGCGCGTCGCGGATGGCGATGGTCTCGCCCGTCCAATCCGCCGCGAAATCATCCAGATTCGTAGGCGTTTCATCAGTACGTTGCGGACAGTAGGCGACTGCCATCTTGCACGGGTTCGGCGAGACTGTCCCCGAATCGGGGGAAAGCATGCCGCAGGCGAGTTTGGCCAGTGTGGTCTTGCCAATGCCATTGTCTCCCAGCACTGCGGCCCAGCCGGCCGCGAATGTCGCGGACAGATGTTCGAACAATGGTTCCGGCGCGCCCGGATAGCAGTAGGAAATATCGGTTAGTGTCAATATCTGACTCATGGAAGCCTCTTTCGATAAGGCGCATTAATCAAACTGTGACTATCGAAAAGTGGCGGACTGTGCCATTTATTGCCAAGCTGCATTCAGAAAGCAGTCCTCGTGACGGCACCGAAAGTCGCTATGCTAACGAGAACTTCATCGAATCAGGCATTGCGATTGGTACAATGGCAGATACGCGCGATAATGCGCAGAACACGCGGAATCTCTCCTCTTGCAATCCGCCACTGCTCAAATCACCAATGCTCTAAGGCCTTCCTGCTTCGGAACCACCTTGGCATGTCAGGTGTTCCATCAAATTTAGTTGGATTTTACCATAGCAACTATCAATTCCTCAATCC
>JAIJJM010000131.1 GCA_022728415.1 Collinsella sp.
GCCCGCGATCCGCCCGGGCGACCAATGCTCCCGCACGATAAGACGCCGCACAAGCCCCGCCCTTCGCTCGTCGTCGAGGATCCCGGGCCGCACACGGGAAACCCTTCGGGACTCGCAGCCACGCTGTGCGGTCGATGCACGATGGCACCGCCCCGAGCCAACGGCGAACGAGTTTCCGGCCATCTCCCTGCTGACGGTCGCTCTGTCTCCGCCTGTCGCTCCGGCTATCTCGCCACAGCTTTCCCCCCCCCCGTGCCTCAGCAACATGATTTCCTCGCGCTCGGCCAAGGTAAGATGGGTGTACCGGCCCATGGGACCTCCCGATACCTGGTCGTCGTAAGCAAACACCATCATATCGGGAACCCATGGGCCCACATCACTCACAAGCGTTGCACTAGCAATGAAAATTCAAGTGGACTTCTTTGTTCCTGTTTTCTGATTACGCCGTAACCGAGCTCGCGCCGCCGGTCCATGATGCCCGTGCCCGGGACTCCGTCTTGATCCTCTTGTCCCGGTACCGGACCATGTAATCGTCCAGCATGCCGTTGGCCAAGGCCACGTTGGGGCTCGTGCCGATCGCCCACGCGACCGGCATGCCGTCGTAGCAGTCGACGAGCGGCGACAGGTATGTGTCTCTTCAATAGAAGTCAGGCCGATCGGGCTGGTGACGTTTTCTTGGATGGGGCTGCGGACGTTTTTGGAGACTGAATGGAAGGATCTAATTGTGTTCAGTCCCGAGGAACGAAAACGGGCGGTGGAACCATATTTCATGACCTCGATGATGACCGCTGAAGTGGTCGAGCGCCTCGGCTATCCGACCAGACAGCGTCTGGAACACTGGCCGGTGGCCGACTCCCATTATGCTGGGCGTATGAGGAGGCCCGTCATCCCGCTGAGAACACGGCGCAAAGCCATCGAGCTTGTGCTTGGCGGCATGCAGCAGAGGCAAGCCGCCAGACAGCCTGGCGCGAGTGTCGACGCGGTGAACGACCGGGTCAAGGCGTGCCGTGAGGGCGGCATGGCCACGTTGCGGCCGCGAAACGGGAACGCCGCGCAGAATGGCAGACCCGCCTTCGCACCGTTCGTCCGGAGCGGCGATTCCGATGGCGATGACGTGGAGGCATTGCGCCGCGGAGTCGCCGAATTGGAACTGGGGGAATACATTGATGCGGGAGATGGCGAAGGCTCGCGGAAAAGGCCTAGGCACCGATCCGAGATGCCTGAACATTCGGGAGAAGACGCTGCCGGTCGATCGTCTGCGCATCCGGGTGGGCCGAGGCGTTCGCCGCCTCCAAGAGCCGATACGGATAATGAGTCCGGCACAACACAGACAAAGCCAGAGAATGGCTGCGTGACCGTCTCCAAGAAAACATCCGCAGCCCATTAACGTAGCCCCGTCAACGAACAGTCAATCCATGGACGATTCGTTGACGGGGCACTCATCTACCGTCGGTGAAAGGCGTTAGATGGTCCGACGCCGTCTGGTGATGATTAGAATCGCCACAGCAACCGTCAAGAAGACCACTACGGCTCCGCCGATCATCATGACGTCCACACCAGTGGCGCTGAGACGCTCGGTCTTACCGGAACCGGCAGCGTTGGAAACGCCAGATGAATGACCGTCTCCATGCGGGCCGGAGGTGTCAGCCGAATTGCCGCCAGTCTGCGTACCGGAGCCAGCATTATTCCCATTACCGGGTTGAGGTTGAGGGGTGGGCTGCGGCGTGGAAGGTTGCGGATGAGGCGAAGGGGCAGGCGATGTCTGAGCTGAAGTATGCTTAATCACCTTCCCGCTTTGCGTCTCCACACGATTGCTCCACGTGGCGCCAGCATCATCGGTGCCATCATAAGTGGCGATGGAATGCCCATCGGATTTGGTGAGCGCACCATTAGCTCGTGCCATAACGCCATACGTATCCAAATTCCAACGATAATCGGCAGCCGGATACAGGGATGCGGTCGTTCCACCGGCAATCTCACGCTTCACATTCTGCGACATGTTCACATGGCCATCGAAATCGTAACCGTTATCGCTCATGAAGTCATACGCCGTCAGATCCACGGCAATCGGATATTCTTCGCCCAGATTGACAGAACGCACGACATCGCCCTTGTCGTTAACTGATTTCGACTGGTATTTCACCGTGTCGGTCTGCTTCATCGACTGCTTGAAATCGTTGCCGTCAGACACCGATATCGTACCGTTCTGCTGGAACGCACGCGTGTATGTCGTGGTTGTGGTAATGCGGCCAGCCGAAGTGTCCACATACCCGCTAATCGTATCGTTGCGTGATCCATTCACGATGTATGACCGCTCGTTACCGTTTCCTGTAGCTTGGTTCGTGGAAGTGATGCTGGCCGCAGGCGCATTAGCCTGCAGCAGATTGCCGGAAGTCTGATCAAGCTTGTCGTCCGTGGTAAGGAACAATGTGGCAGTCACGTTCCATGTATCATTGATCGGGTTGATCGACAAGCCCAGACGGTGCTTGCCGCCGTCCACTAACGTACCGACGAATGGCGTCAGATCAAGACTTTCGGATCTCAGATCGAAGGTGTCCAATGCCAGCACCGGCCGCCATAGCGTAGGCACGATGCCTCCCGAATAGATGTGCGGGAAGGTGTTCACGGCACCCGCTGCCGTGCCGTCCACCGACACGGCAGCTTCACGGTATGGACCAGCACCGCAAAGCATCTGCGTGCTCACGGCATCGGAGAAATGGGAATTCAGATCATCGGGAGTCGCATCAAACCACTGTTCGTCGCACCCATTGCCTTTGAGGGTCACTTCCAACTGCGCCTGGGTCAGGTTGCGCGGCAACATCGGCAACGTCAAATCAGCGGATGCGGATTTCGGATTAAGATCAGGGATCGCAACACCCACGACCTGATTCGGGACAGCCGGTGCCGGATTCTTCTCGTCGGCCTCATAGAACGTGATCTTCACCGTCTGGTCATACACACCGGTGTATACGTCACTGGTGTAATTCGTATAACCACCGGAGAATGCCTGCGGCTTCTGGAACAAAGCCGAGTAACGGGTGATGTCCTTCGCGAAAGAGAAAGTGGTCGGCGTTTGCCCATCAGGTTCCTGCGTGGTGCCGGTCCATATAGTGACACCGCCAATGGTCAACGATCCCGTACGGTCATACTGGCGGCCGGAAACCACGGTGCTGGAGTCAAGAACGACCTTTGCCCATGGTCCGGGGCATTCGGATGGAGGCGTAATCGTGCCGGAGTAAAACTGAGCGGCACCGGACTCGGTATTCGACTTGAAGTGGTCAGCCAGTGTAACGGTGCAACTGCGGCTTGTGGGACGTGTCACTTCAGGTTTCACCGTAACGGGATCATCGGCATGCCCGGCGATTGTGTTATCAGCGGCTGCGGCGGTCGGAGCAAGCGCCATTGCGGCGGCAATGGCGACAGCCGACAATCCCCGTAGTAATGATATCGGTGAACGATTCATCTATAGACCTCTCTCCTTAGACAACTGATGACAATAACTGTCAGAGGCAAAATAAACCCCTGAGATTACCTAAGTATTTCCGGTTGTTTGCGGTTTGGCACGAGTGAGAATCGGTCAGACGGCGATGGTTCGTACATTGAACTTGCCTGAAATGAGGATACTATCATGGAAGTCATATGGGAGGGAACCCAGGAGGAAACCCTATGTCAGGAGAAGCAGGAGCGCCGTCAAACACGACGCCATCATCCCGGGGAAAACGAGAACAGGGATGGCGTCAGCGGTTGAAGGACTGGATGGGAAAAAACTCGTTGTTCATCACGATAACCATCTGGGTCGGCCTCGCCATCTTCGCGTTTCTTCTTGTCGCGTCTTTGTTGGGACATACGCCGTTCTGGAATCTTCAATTGACAAATCAGGAAAGCATCGTCAAGACGGCCCTGACCCTTGTCGGTGGCGTTGGAGCGGTGGCCTATCTGGTAATCAAATACCAGGAACGACAGCAGGCCAAACGGAACGAGGAACGCGCGAGACGAGAGGAAACTCGCGAGGAAGATCGCCTCATCAACACGAAGATGCAGGATGCCGTTAACCAGCTGGGCTCCGACAAGGTATCCACCCGCATAGCCGGCGTCTACGCGCTGACGGACATCGCGGACACCTACAGGGGCGGGTATCGACAGCGCGTGGTGGACATCCTGTGCGGCTATCTGCGTTCCGACCGGACATCATACGCGCTGGATGAATTCGGCAATACCGTCAAGGACGAATTCGGCCGTCTTGTCAAATCCGGAAGCTCGGACGAGGCCGTGGAATCCACCATCCTCGACGTGTTCGCCGTTCATTTGCGGAAGGAACGGCGGCGGTCCAGGGAGAATGAAGTGACGGTGCGGCAGCAGGTCGAGGATGACCAGCTCTGGTGCGACTGCCGTTTCGATTTTCATGGAACGGCCTTCCACGGAGTTGTCTCATTTGCGTATTTCATGTTTGAGAATGAAACTGGCTTCTCCGACGTCACATTCGAGGGCACGACCGACTTCTCCGATGCCACATTCGAGGGCATAGCCGTCTTCTCCGATGCCACATCCGAGGACACAGTCTTCTTCCCCGATGCCACATTCAAGGACATGGCCGACTTCTCCAATGCCAAATTCAAGAACGGAGCCGACTTCTCCAATGCCAAATTCAATCGAAAATATCGTAATGCGACGCACCCCTTCTACAAGTGGGACCCAATATCAATCCCACCGTATAATGACGGACTGCTGGCAGGGGCAAAATGGGCAGAGCTAGAAGAGAACAGCTAGCAACGACTGAAAGCGATCTGCCCGCACGTTACCGATGTTTGAAAGCCAGAGAACGGTGATCAGAGCCTGAAATCGGTTAACACCAGTCACCCATTGAATTGCGTTTTTATAAGAAGTTGAGCACGCGGGCCACTTCGTCGACGATGTCGAACATGGCTTGACGCACACGTTCCGAATTACCCTTCGCTATCGCGTTGGCGACGGCGTCGTGCACGTCGAGCTGGGCATGGACACGTGCTTCGCCGACCCGTACTCCAGCAGGCAGCGGGGAAGCAACGAGAACAGGAACGGCATGATCCGCCGGTATCCGCCCAAACGCGGCGAGATCCGGATGGACATGGCCGGGGAACTGCGGGAGATTGTCGACGAGGCCGACAACCGTCCCATGCGCATGCTGGACTACCGGACGCCCGCCGAGGCATTCGCCGACGAACTGCTAGAATTGCAGGACAACAGGGGTGTTGCACCTCTAAATAGACAATGTCAACGCCCGGCAACGAACGATCGGGTACTACAATGTCAGTAAGTGTGAAACAAGGCGGTCACACGAGCAGTACCATCCCCGACGAGGAGACAAACGTGACAACAACGAACATCTACATCGCAAGTCCTGAAGGCGCAAACGGACGCAACGTCGTGGCATACGGCGTGCTCAAGGCGCTGACCACCAAATTCAAGACCACCGTGTTCCGCCCCGCGGTCTCCAATCACGACCACTTCACCCCCATCCTGCTGAACGCCTCCAACGCCGGCCTCGGCGTCGCGCTGTCCACCGGACTGGACATTCACCAGGTGCGCAAGGACAAGGAAGGCTCCCGCGGCGACATCGTCGCGGCGTTCAACGACGCGATGAACGTGTCCCGCGCGGACGCGGCGCTCATCGTCGGCACCGACAAGTCGCACGTCAACGACCCGACCGCCTACGAGTTCAACGCGAACATCGCCGCCGACCTGCAGGCCGGCGTCTTCCTCGCCGTGTGCACCATCGACCGTTGGCCTGACGAGCTCAAGGATACCGTCCGTCTCTCCATCGAAGGCATGGAGGCCGCCGGCAACAAGGTGCTGGGCATCTTCGTGACGGGCTGCGAGCCGCGCCACTCCGTCTCGGTCAAGGACACGCTCGCGGACTTCGGGCTGCCGGTGTGGACGATCCCCCAGATTCCGTTCACCGAGGCGTCGCAGGCCGATGCGGCGCTCGCCGCCTTCCAGGCGAACGTGCCGACCGAAGAGGTCCTGCGGGCCATCAACGTCGAGATCGACTTCCCGATCACCTCGTACGCCTTCCAGTACAGCCTGCTCGGCCGCGCCAAGGCGAACAAGAAAACGATCGTGCTGCCCGAAGGCGAAGAGGACCGCATCATCAAGGCGGCCGACTACCTGCTGGAGCGCGAGATCGCGAACCTCATCATCGTGGGTGACAAGGGCGCGATCCTCGCCCGGGGCGCGGAACTCGGTCTGACTCATCTGGGCAAGGCGCGCTTCCAGGCCATGGACGACGAGAACATCCTCAAGCCCATGGT
>JAIJJM010000132.1 GCA_022728415.1 Collinsella sp.
GGCCGATGCCGTCGCGCAGGAAGTCCATGTTGCGGAGGTGTTCCTTCCAGCCGCGATCCAGTTCCTCAAGCAGGAAGTAACGCAGCAGGTCCGCGTACAGCGGCCCGGCCTCTTCCCGCAACTGGGCCATGATGGACTGCACCAGTTCCTGCGCCTCTTCACGGGTCGGCAGGGGCGCATCGCCGGGCAGCACGCGGTCGATGTTCATGACCTCGGACAGGCGGGCGCGCACGGGCTTTTCATCTTCGATGTCGCGTGCGGCCTTGGAAACTTCGAGCCCGGCATACATATCGTCCAGCAGATCGGACAAATACTCGTTCAGGATGGGCTCAAGATCCGGCTCCTGCATCAGATCCCGGCGCAGGCTGTAGATGACGGTACGCTGCTGGTTCATGACGTTGTCATAGTCCAGCAGGGTCTTACGGATTTCAAAGTGATGGCCTTCCACGCGCTTCTGGGCATTCTCGATGGCGCGGGAAACCATGTTGTTCTCGATGGGCTCGCCTTCCTGCATCCCGAGTTTCTGCATGAGCCCGGAAAGGCGGTCGGAACCGAACAGGCGCATGAGATCGTCTTCGAGCGACAGATAGAAGCGCGAGGAGCCCGGATCGCCCTGACGGCCGGAACGGCCGCGCAACTGGTTGTCGATACGGCGGCTCTCGTGGCGTTCGGTGCCGAGGATGTGCAGGCCGCCGAGTTCGACGACGCCTTCCCCGAGCTTGATGTCCGTACCGCGCCCCGCCATGTTGGTGGCGATGGTCACCTTGCCGGCCTGACCGGCCTGCGCGACGATTTCGGCTTCCTGCGCGTGGTGCTTGGCGTTGAGCACGCTGTGCGGCACGCCTTCGCGTTTCAGGAGCTGCGAAATGAGTTCGGACGTTTCGATGGAAATCGTACCCACCAACACGGGCTGGCCCGTGGCGTGCAGTTCCTTGATGGCCTGAATGATGGCCTGCATCTTTTCACGCCGCGTCCGGTAGATGAGGTCCGGCATGTCCTTGCGGACCATGGGGCGGTTCGGCGGAATGGTGGACACTTCCAGACCGTAGATCTGGGCGAATTCCACGGCTTCGGTGTCGGCCGTGCCGGTCATGCCCGACAGCTTGTCATACATGCGGAAATAGTTCTGGAACGTGATGGTGGCCAGCGTGCGGCTCTCGCGGGCGACGGTGACGCCCTCCTTGGCCTCGATGGCCTGGTGCAAGCCCTCGGAATAGCGGCGGCCCTCCATGATGCGACCGGTGAACTCGTCGACGATCTTGACCTCGCCGTTCGTGACCACGTACTGCTTGTCGCGATGGAACATGTACTGGGCCTTCAACGCCTGCTGCAGGTGGTTGACCAGCTGGCCCGAAAAGTCGGCGTAGATGTCCTCGATACCCAGACGGCGCTCGATCTTCTTAAGACCGCGCTCGGTGGCGGCGATGGTGTGCTTGGCCTCATCCATGACGTAGTCGCCCGTGGGCTCGACATCCTCGGTGGCGGTGAGCATGTCGTGCGACACGTCCTCACCGCGCTCCAGGCCGCGCACGGCGCGCGCGAAGTCCTTATAGGTGCTGGCGGACTTGGTGCCGGCGCCCGAGATGATGAGCGGCGTTCTGGCCTCATCGATCAGGATGGAGTCGACCTCGTCGACGATGGCATAGTTGTGGCCGCGCTGTACGCGCTGCTCGGGGCGGGTGACCATGTTGTCGCGCAGGTAGTCGAAACCGAACTCGGAGTTGGTGCCGTAGGTGACGTCTGCCTGGTAGGCCGGACGCTTGAGCTCGAGCCGCATATTGTTCTGGAGCAGACCGACGGTCATCCCCAGGTACTTGTAGATGCGGCCCATCCACTCAGAGTCGCGCTTTGCCAGGTAATCGTTGACGGTAACGACATGCACGCCCTTGCCGGCGATAGCGTTGAGGTAGCCGGCCAAGGTGGAGACAAGGGTCTTGCCTTCGCCGGTCTTCATCTCGGCGATATGGCCCTCGTGAAGCGCCATGGCGCCGATGAGCTGCACATCAAAGTGGCGCATGCCCATGGTGCGCTTGGAAGCCTCGCGCACGGTGGCAAAGGCCTCGGGGAGCATATCGTCGAGCGACTCGCCGTTGGCGTAGCGCTCACGGAACTTATCGGTCTGGGCGCGGAGCTCCTCCTCGGTCATCTTCTCAAACTGGGGCTCAAGACCGTTGATCTGGTCGACGATCTTGTAGTAGCGCTTAAGGTCCTTATCGGATCCAAAGGACAGCAGCTTTGACATGAATCCCATGTTGTTTCCTTTTTGGCCATCGCCCGTGCCATGCAGCTCCGAGCGAGTTAAACACAGATAGTTGTACTTTAGCCAAACAGGACGCACCCTATGCGGTCGACCTCAACCGCCACGTAATAACTACGACCAACCTGCCAAAAAGGGACTGGTTTATTTTGGCAGCTTTTATCTGGGAAAACGCCGTCTCTCTGCCATTTGGTGCAAACCAACCTGTCCCCTCCGCACCAATCTGGTGCAATGGGGACGAGCTAGCTTGCACCAATAAAAAGAAAAGGGCCGCGCACCCAAACGGATGCACGGCCCTTATGCCATGAATGCGAGCGATTCCGCGGCGAGCTATTTACTCAGCAGCCTCGGTGGTCTCGGCCTCGGCAGCGGCCTCCTCGACGGGAGCCTCTGCGGGAGCCTCGGCGGCCTGCTTGGCAGCCTCCTCGGCAAACTTAGCGGCACGCTTAGCCTTCTCGGCAGCCTTAGCCTCAGCGGCGGCCTTGCGAGCGGCCTCGGCCTCAGCAGCCTTGGCGGCCTTGGCAGCCTTGGCCTCCTCAGCCTTCTTGAGCTGGGCGGCAGCGGCGCCACCGAACTTGTCGGCGAAGCGCTGGACGCGTCCACCGGTGTCGACGAACTTCTGCTGGCCGGTGTAGAACGGGTGGCACTCGTTGCAAAGCTCGACCTTCATCTCGGACACGGTAGCGTGCGTCTTGAAGGTGTTGCCACAGGAGCACGTCACCGTGCACTCGACATACTGGGGATGGATACCCTGCTTCATGGTAGGACTCCTTATTGGTCAGGCGCTGGTTACCGATCAGCGCATAAGGCGTCTTGGTTTCCGACCAAGACAACAAACTCGGCTATGGTACCACGGCGCCGCGCGTCCCACAAAAGGTTCACGGTCTTTTCGGAACGACACGAATCTGACCCATCGAAACACATCTCCACCGTTCCTTCAACTGGGAAAATGCCGTCCCCGGGGCCTGAGAAGGGCCCCGGGGACGTTCGACTGACTGCGGGAACGGCCTTTCCGCTCAATGTGTTCGGCTGAGATCGGAAATCAACCAAACTGAACTAGGTTCAGTTGACATGGTTAAAAACGGGGGCGACGCTTTTGCGTCGCCCCTCGTCCCAGCCGGTTGCTTTAGTTGTACACACGGTAGTTACACTTGAACTGGGTTATGTGTCCATAGTTTGAGCCGTACCAACCCGACGTATAGCTGATTGCCTCTGCGCCTAGATAGTCGTAGCCCTTGTTGTAGCGAAGCTGACGGTAGGTCGTGTCGTACTCTGCTACGTAAAACGTGTCTCCAGAGAAGGCTTTGTACCGGTCCTTAACCGTCGAAGCCATGTACGCGGGTTCGACATCGCCTTTCTCCCCGTTGAGCGCATAGACGGGTGCCGCGATTCCGCATAAAGCCGTTGCCGCGAGGATGGCGTAGACAGCCATGCGCGACGCATTGGACTTCAGCTGTTCAAATAGTTTCATGTCATTCACCTCCCTCGTATGTATCGAGGTATTCCTGCTTGAGCGTCTGCGAGGACGACTTGATCTTTTCCACGAGCGTGCCGGCCTCGATGAAGTAGAACGAGTTGGTGAGGTCTGCCAGGTCGTCGAGTAGATGGCTTGAAATGAGCACGCTGCGTCCCCGCGCCACCTCGCTGCGCATCGCGTCGCAGGAGGTTTTCCGTTTTCCCGGATCGAGGCCGTTCAGCGGTTCATCGAGGATGAGGTACGGGCAATCGGTCGCTATCGCCATGGCAAGCTTTACCTGCTGCTTCATTCCTGTCGAGAGTTTACGGGTCGGCTTGTCGAGATATGGGGAGATTCCGAGGGAGTCGCAGAGCGAGTCGATGTCGGCGGCCGATTTCCACGCCTCCCTAACGAAAGCAAGGTGCTCGATGGCCGATAGCGTGGGATAGAGATCCGCGCCGCCTGAAGAGCTCAGGTAGACGAGTTCTGCAAATTCGGCTGATCGACGTTGGCTGATTCCGTCTGCCGCCAGGCTTCCCGAGCGGATGCGGGTGGGAAATTGGCCCGACAGCGCTTCAAGAAGGGTGGTTTTCCCCGAGCCGTTGGGAGCAACGAGGCCCGCCGCCGTTCCCGGGCTCAGGAAAAGCGACCCGATTGAAAGTATCGTCGTGCTTCCGTATCCCACGCTCGCGTCTAGAAGCTCGAGCCCATGGTGCTTTTTCGCGGGTCCAGGCTGTTTGGGGGAACGTGTCGCAACGGCGCCGACCGTAAAAAAGACCGCGACGTATGCCAGGGCCACGGCAAGCATCGATGCGCTGCCTGAACCGGAGCCAATGAATTCTGTCGGGAAGCATCCTACGTAACCCGTTGCCTCGATAGGCGAGAATACGGGCAGTGGCAGGAGCCCGAGCACGGCATTATGCCCTAGTGCCGAATCGGACAATAACGGGAATGCCGGGGCCGCGACAAGCAGCGCGGAGGTAAGGGGGCCCGCGAGGACGCGCCTCGTTGCGGTCGATAGGACGGCGGAGCAAACGGATATCAAGGTTCCGCCCGCAAGCAGCGCGAGAAGCAGGGCTGTGAAGACGTTTCCCGCGGTCGTGGTGGTAAGCGCGCCGTCATGGAAGAAGGCGATCGGGTACCCAATTTGCCCGAAGCCGTTTAGGGCCAAGGCGTAAATGCCCCCGGGTGCGAGGCCGGCGAGGAGCATCGCGGTCCCCGCGACGATTATCGAAAACACGATCTGAATAAGGCGCTGGAATTTGGGCACGGGCGCCTTTGCCGCCAGGGTCGCAGGCCTTGTGGCGCCGAGCACGAGTATCGACGAGAGAAGGAAGGGGATGAAGGGAAGGAAAGACGGCGCCGTGGCAATGGCGTAAGGCAGGAAGGAAAGGAATGGCAGGTCGTTTGCGGAGGCCGGGATATCCGTGATGCCGGAGCTGCTCAGGGCACGGCAATATGCGAGCGCCGCGTCATTGGTCTCTCGGTCTCCCACGATGGACCCGGATTGGAAGCCTTCGCCCATGAGCGCGTAGTAGCTCTCGGCAGAATCGAGAAAGGCGGCGTCGGTTTGAGCGGCAAGGGCGGCGTTCGCGTATCTTGCAAGCTCCGCGTCATTTTGCTGCTCTGGAGATAGGTCTGTGCCGCTGGCCTGGGGCGCGCGCGTATTGAATGCGTCGACAAAGCTCTGCATGCCCTGTTTCATAAAGAAGGGCCCGTAGATGGGTGAATTGAACGCAATGGGGATGGAGAAGGCTGCAGCGAGAACGAGCGTACAAATCCATACGGCCCTGTCTCTTAGGATTAGTTTGAGAAGAAGTCGACAGTACATTTAGAAGCACCTACGTTCCTCAAAGAATTGTTAGATTAAAAGTAACAGACCGGATGAAGATACGTGCGACGGGGGCGAGGCGAATGGCTGAGCGGTATCGATATGCGGGTTCAACGGTATCACATTGGCCACATAGATTTTTAACTTGCATTTCTACCCGCCCTTTTCGTAGAGTCGCCGATACGTGCTTAGCGCACCCTCGGCGCGTCCGGCAGGCTTTGCGAAATGGGATCCAGGAGACTTCGGCGCAGCATCATCTTGCGGAATGCTTCTAATGAGCCTCCCATCCTTCAAAAACAGAATCTCATCGCACAGCCTATCGACCGAATCCAAGATGTGGGATGACATGATGATGCACGTACCAGAATCGGCCAGCTTCCTGAGAATCTCGGAATGCAAGTCCACCCTGCTGGGGTCGAGCGCGTTCATGGGCTCATCTAATAGAAGGTACCGCGCGCCCGTCGCATACGCAATCGCCAGGGTAAGCTGCTGCTTCATGCCCTGGCTCAGAGTGCGGATCCTCATCTTCGCGAACTCGCCTATCTGCGTTTGTTCCACTATCTCTTCGATATCGCGAGCATGCGGCCACATATCGCAAACCATCTTGAGGTGATCTTCCGCACGCAATCCGGGATACAGCAGCGTCCCCTCACCAGGTGCATAGAAGATCATAGAACGGACCTCTCTCGCACCCGTACCCTGCACCTCATCCAG
>JAIJJM010000133.1 GCA_022728415.1 Collinsella sp.
TGCGGCCGCCTGATGTGCTGCCTGCGCTACGAGTTTGAGGCGTACAAGGACTTTAAGAGCCGCGCGCCCAAAAAGAAGACGCTTATCGATACGCCGCTTGGCAAGGCGCGCATCCAGGAATATGACACGCCGCGTGAGCAGCTGGTGTTGCGCCTGGAGAACGGCAAAGTCTTTAAGGTCAACCTGGCCGACATGACCTGCTCCGAGGGCTGCAAAAAGAAGGCCGCCGAGCAGGGCTGCAACTGCCGCCCCGATTGTGTGACGCGCGATGTGCTCGAGCGTATCGAGTCGCCCGAGATGCGCCTAGCGCTTATGGAGCTCGACCGCGAGAACGGCGTCGACGTGGGCGATGGCCTGTCGAGCGCCGATCGTCTGGCGGGGACGACGATGCCCAAGCGCCGCCGTCGCGATGCAGACGCCGATACCCGTGCCGGTCAGAGCCAGGGCGAGAGTCGCGGCCGCGGCAAGGGTCGCGGAAAGGCCGAGGCACCCGAGGCTGAGGAGGCTTCCGGTGGACGTCGCCGCCGCAATCGCTCGGGTTCGGGCAATGCCGGCGAGGCCGCTTCCGCAGGCAAGAATTCCCCTCGCGAGCGCGAGGCTCAGCAGCCTCAGCAGCAGAATCGTGGCGGTGGCATGAACCCCACGCGCCGTCGCCGCCGCCATTTGTCGAGCGAGGAGCGTGAGGACGCCTTCCGCGCCGCAGCCGCTCGCGAAGCCGGTGGCGCCCCCAAGGGTGGTTTGGGTTCCGATACGCCTGCCGACAAGGGTGGCAAGCAGCGCAACGATGACGAGCGCGCCCCGCGTCCGCGTCGTCGCCATTCCTCGGGCACGCAGCAAAAGCCCTCGGTGCCCTCCGTGGCCGATCAGGTCTCGGATGGCGAGGTCAAGGTCACACGCCGTCGCCCTGGAGATGGCGGAGGGACGGCGGCCAAGGCCGCGCGCGGCGCTGCTCGCGACGAACGCGAGTCGCGCGAAGATCGTGGTGGCGAGGGTTCGGCCGACCAGGGCCAGAAGCGCCGTCGCCGTCGCCGTTCCCGCAAGCCGCGTCAAGATGGTGGCGAGGGCTCGAACCAAAACTCGTCCGCACCGCAACCGCCCACCGGCGAATAGCGCCCGCAAACGGATTTAACCTGCCTGACCCCAAACGCGTCGGGGTACTATAGCGCTGAATCAACAACCCTCCCTGCGACCGAGCGTAGGGAGGGTTGTGTCGTGAAGAGACATTTGAATGTGTTGGGATGCCTGTAAGGTGCCGGCATCCTACCGTTTGCGGATGAATTGCTACCGTTTGCCGAGCGGGCGGCGCACGAGGCGCTTGAGGCGTTGTCGCCCACGCGATGCGCCGGCTGCGAGCGCGCCGGTGCGCTTATTTGCCAAGACTGCCTGGCCGCGCTCGCGCTCATCGACCCGCGGCATAGCTGCATTCGATGCGGCGCCCCGTTTGGAGACTTGCTGTGCACCGAGTGCTCGGTCGAGGGTACGTCCTCGGCGATGGCCGAAGCGCTCGACCGGTGCCTGGCATGTGCCGTTTACACGCATCCGCTGCCGCGGATCATTAAAGCGTACAAAGACGCGGGCGAGCGACGCCTGGCGCCGTATCTGGCAGAGCTGCTATACGACACCGCCTTACATGCCCAGGTCGCGGCACCCGAACGCTTGGGCGGTGTGTTGTCCGGCGCCGATGCAGTGGTGTTTGTACCCGCGACGGCGGCGGCGTTTCGGCGACGCGGCTTCGATCATATGGAAGCCATTGCGCGCCCATTTTGCGAGCTGTCGGGTGTCCCGCTGCTCGACGCCCTCGTTAAGTACGGCCATGGCGACCAGCGTGAACTCGGTCGTGAAGAACGCCGTGAACGCGCCCGAGGCATGTACGAGACCGTTGAGGACGTGCGGGGCCGCCGCCTGCTGCTTATCGACGACGTTATCACCACGGGCGCGACGATGGCAGCGGCTTCGGCGGAACTCAAGCGCGCCGGTGCCGCGGCCGTTGATGGCATCGCTATCGCACGCGTTTGGTAGGGGTGATTCATGTGGCGGTAACAATCAGGCGGTGCAACAAACCGACAAAAGAGCAGCTAGCGGCTTCCGTAATCCTAACAGGCGCCTCGGCGCTGCGCATGATTCGAGCCGAGCGCCGGCAGATGGGCTACATAAGCTGGAAGGACCTTGAGCCCGAGGAGGAGCGCCGCGTGCTGTGCGCGTCGTCGCCCTCGACCGAGGACATCTATCTTCCCGACTTGGTGCGGATTGGGGCCGCAAACGGCGAGGTACAAGAGGATTTGTGCTTGCTGGTAGGGTCTGCAGCGCAGCGCCGCCGCATTCTTGGCGTGAGCTGGTCCGTATGCTCCGGGTTGCCCGCCGGCTCGATTCTAGAGGTGGAACCGGGGGTGTACAGCCTGTCTCCCGAGGCCCTTTGTGTTGCCGTCGCCCGCGAGGTCGGCTGTATCCAGGCGTTTGCCCTGGCCCAGGAACTGTGTTCCAAGATTTCACTGAGCGATCGCGGGAAGTATCTGCCTCCCTACACCTCGCCTGTTGCGAATAGACTTGCAAAGGACAAGGACCAACCGGCAGACGTGGGCTACTTTGAAGTCGAGCCGGTGTTGACGCCCGATCGCCTGGAAGATTACCTTGCGGCATGCAAGGGGAATGTGGCCAAACAGCTGCTGCGCCTGTGTCCCTACCTGTCAGAAAACCTGGTCTCGCCCATGGAGTGCATCATGCTCGCTCTGTTTTCGCTTCCGTTTTCCTATGGCGGATTTGCCTGCGGTCCCTTTGAGACCGACTACAAGATCGAGTTCGATGACCGCGCGCAGGCAATCTCGGGGATGCCGCATGCAGTTTGCGATGCGTATCAGGAAGCAGCCCGGTTTGACCTGGAATACAACGGTGAGCTGGGCCATTCCTCCCGGAGGGGACGTATCCATGATGAAAAACGCAACACGGGCTTGATTACTATGGGAATCGAGGTCGCGACGGTCAACAACGAAATGCTCTGCGACATGGAAGCGATGGAAGCGCTCGCATGGCGCATCCACCAGCGCATGGGTAAGCGATATCGCAACCGTGTTGACGCTCGCAGAAAGAAACAAGAGGCGCTATTTAACACGCTGCGGGCGTGTTTTGGGCTTAAACCCGCCTAACAATGCTCTGAGGCAGGGGTTTGATATATGCTCTGGCCAAAATATAGCAAATATGAGTACTGCTACAAATTCAGTAACAGTAAAATCAGGGATTTTGGGACTGGAAGATGGCGTAAATTCGAAAAATATTAAACAAATGTGGAATATCCCGGCATCAATCTGACGTTACAGAGCGTGAAAACTGCTTGCAGAGCCAAAAACTCCTGCCACTAATTTGGTAACAGTACTCATATTTGCAACTTTTTGGCCACTGCACCCTAAGAAGGGTGCCCCGGAGCTCCCCGTAGGGGAGCTCCGGGCTTCGTGGGGGCACGAATGGTCCGCTCCGACCTGCAAAATCTGTGCTCACGGTGCGAATGGCGTCCCTAACCTTAAACTTTAGCTTGAACTTAGCTATAATGCGCTACGTTCCTGCCAGGCTGTGGTTGCGGACGGACGTAATGTCCATCCTAGTCCAAGACAGACGCGGTCAAAGGGATCCACGTAAGCGACCGCGTGCGCGCGGCGCGATCATGGCGCGTCCTAGATGTAAGCCGCACCGTCCGTTCTACTTTCTTTTGGGGCAATACCGCCTCGCGGGCGAGCGGGCCAGTCGTGAAGGTGGCTACGGCCTCCCGAGCAAACACCCCGGTGCGCAAGTGTGGGGTCAAATACCAGGTCAGCTGGTGGGAACAACCCGTTATTCCGCGCAACGCACGGATTGTATACGACACAGAAGGCAGGGTAGTGGACATGGTGAGGGGCAGCTTGATGCACGCGGCTCGGTTGGGTGCTGGGACCGCGGCGGTCATTGCCGTATTGGGCTTGAGCGGGTGCGCGTTCAATCCACTGTCCACGTTCACGACACCCACGATTAACCAGATCGAGCGCGAGACCGTCACGCCGGCGGTGTCGGACGATGCCCTGGTCACTCCCGGTACCCTGACGGTTGCCCTCGATACCTCCGATGCTCCGCAGGCCATGCAGGGTTCCGATGGTAACCTCACGGGCTACGCGGTCGACGCTGCCCGCGCCCTTGCAAGCCGTATGGGCCTTAAGGTTGCCTTCGTCGATGCGTCATCTGCCAATTCCGTGCTTGGCGACAAAAAGGCTGACATCTTCATTGGTGACATCAATTCCACGGATGGTGATATCAGCACGCTTGGTACCTGCCTGTACGACGCTGCGGCGGTGTTCGGAAAGACGAGCGACGGCGAGTCGCTGAGCGTTTCCACCGAAAAGCTTAACACCGCTACCCTGGGCGTTCAGGCTTCCTCGGCATCGCGGGAAGCGCTCGCCAAACGGAGCGTTACGGCCAACCAAAAGACCTTCTCCAACATTAATGAGTGCTTTGAAGCGCTCGAGTCCGGCGAGGTTGACTATGTGATCTGCGATTCCACGGCCGGCGGTTACCTCGCACGTCTGATGAGCCAGATCTCCTACGTTGGCGCTCTCGAGACGCCCTCGACGCTCGGCGTTGCAGGCCTTGCCGCCAACGATGAGCTGTGCCGTGCCGTGGGCGATGCCCTCGACGGTATTACGGCCGACGGCACGCTCGATGCTGTCCACTCTGTCTGGTATGGCACGATGCCCTATGACCTTACCACTAAGACGGTTTCGGGCGCTGACGTGCAGTCGACCGACACCGGATCCAGCGAGTCCGCATCCTCCGATTCGAGCGGCGAGGGTGCAACCTCCGAGAATAAATCGTCCAGCCAGGAGGGCGCTATCACCGACGACGACATTAACAAGCTCAATAGCTAGTTATTGCTAGGGGCGGCGTCTCCTGTGCGCTGGGAGAGATGCCTCTTCACGGTTTCAACACGCATGGCCGGGTTTTCCCAACAGGGGAGCCCGGCTTTTTCGTTTCCATAAAACCAGCAGGTCAAAGATATTATTCAGGTGCAAAACCAAAGCGGCCGTCGCGCTCCCATAGCGCACTTTGCCACGGAAAAGTGCGAGACTTCGGTATGCGGTATCAAGCAATCGTTATTCGGGTCTTTGGGAATCCGCGTGATTAAATGCACGGCAATGGGTACATAGCCAATACAGTAAGTTCCCGAGGCAGATTGGAGCCACGTATGGATATCAAGGTTTCTGGACGCAAGACGACGGTAACCGATGCTCTGCGTGCGCATGTGGATGAGAAGATCGGCGAGGCGCTCAAGGTTTTCGATATCGAGCCCATGACGGTCGACGTTGTGCTTCGTTATGAGAAGAATCCCTCGAACCCCAACCCGGCAATTGTCGAGGTCACGGTTCGTGCCCGCGGTTCTGTGATTCGCGTTGCCGAGCACGGCGCAGATATGTATGCCGCCATCGATCTCTCTGCCGATAAGGTTACCCGCCAGCTGCGCAAGTTTAAGACCAAAGTCGTGGACAACCGCCAGGGTGGTGCCAGCGCCGCGGATGTCGCACCGGTCGAGCGCGTCGAGGATCTGGCCGACCTGCTGCTGCCCGAGGAGGAGGACGACCTGCTCGTCCGCGAGAAGGTCATCGATGTCACCCCGATGACCGAGGAGCAGGCGCTGGTGCAGACCGATCTGCTCGGTCACGACTTCTACGTGTTCGAGAACGCGACGACCGGTCTCATCAATGTGGTGTATCACCGTAAGAATGGTGGATATGGCATCATCAAGCCCCGTATCGAAACACTTGACGAGTAAAATACGTTAACTTGCATGAGTTAACGGCTGGCGGCCATCCCATGCGGGTGGCCGCCTTTTTACGTAAGGAGTCGCTTTGATGGACAAGGCCGCATCCGCCGGTCATTCGGACCGTTGCCGCATCGTCGTCGATACCTGCTGCGACTTTAGCCCCGAGGTCGCCGTGAACCTCGATGTCGATATCCTGGGTTTCCCCTTCATTATCGATGGCGAGGAGCGCACGGACGACATCTGGTCGAGCATGAGCCCTAAGGAGTTCTACGACCGCATGCGCGCCGGTGCCCGCGTGTCCACCTCGGCTGTGTCGCTCGGTCGCTATATCGAGTTCTTTACCGAGTGCGCCAAAGAGGGCACGCCCACGGTCTACCTGTGCTTTACCTCGGCACTGTCGTCGAGCTACAACTCCGCGTGCCAGGCGGCAGATGCCGTGCGCGCCGAGTATCCCAACTTTGAGCTCTACGTGGTCGAC
>JAIJJM010000134.1 GCA_022728415.1 Collinsella sp.
CGCAGGAACTCGTTCCACTCACTCATGTCGCGCTCACGCGGGTCCAGACCCAGACGCTCGCAAATGCGCAGGTCAAAGTCCTGCTCGGCGAGCAGCTGCGGGACATCGTAGATGCTCGCGCAGTCCTCGTTGGTAAAGACACAGTCGGTGTCGACATCGCAGAAGCTTGCGATCTTGCCGCGGATGGCATCGTCGATATGGTGGTCGGAGCGCAGAACGATAATATCGGGCTGGATACCAAAGCTGCGGAGCTCCTTGACGGAGTGCTGCGTCGGCTTGGTCTTGACCTCGTGGGCGGCGGCGATATAGGGAACGAGCGACACGTGGATGTAGCAGACGTTCTCGGGGCCGGCCTCCTTGCGATACTGGCGAATGGCCTCGACAAACGGCTGCGACTCGATATCGCCGATGGTGCCGCCCAACTCAGTGATGACCACGTCGGAACCGGTCTGCTCCTCAATACGACGGAACTTATCCTTAATGGCGTTCGTGACGTGCGGAATCACCTGCACGGTGCCGCCCAAAAAATCACCGCGACGTTCACGGGCGATCAGGCTCTTATAGATGGCACCAGTCGTAAAGTTGGAATCGCGGGTCAGGTTCTCGTCAATAAAGCGCTCGTAGTGGCCCAGGTCCAGATCGGACTCGTAGCCGTCCTCGGTCACAAAGACCTCGCCATGCTGGAACGGGCTCATGGTGCCGGGGTCGACGTTCAGATACGGGTCGGCCTTTTGCATCGTTACCTTGTAGCCGCGCGACTTGAGCAGACGGCCCAGCGAGGCCGCGGTAATACCCTTGCCCAGAGACGAAACCACGCCGCCGGTCACGAACACATGCTTGGTCATATTGAGTTACCTGCACTTCCCGTAGAAGTTGTCCATACACATCTTACGGGTCTTCATTGTAATACTCGCGACGCGCGACGCACACAATTTTCTTACGCGCAATCGCATTTCTCCATCTCGAAACAAAACGCCGTCCGGTTGCCCAGGCGGCGTCGTTTCCCCTATGAGTGCGCGCTGTTATCGATCGGCGACTTCGTCCTTGATCAAGTCCTGCACGAGCATACCGGCACGGATGCCCTCTAGATACCACTCGCCACGCTCCGTGAGACAAATGCCATTTGCGAGCTGGCCGCCGTCGTCGCTGTAGCGCGAGACGACCTCAATGATGTCTTCGGATTCCAAGCGTTCAATTGCCGCGCGGGCGCGATACGGAGACACCCCCACACGCTCGGCAAGCGTCTTGCGCGAAAAGCCATAAAGTCCGCCGTTGTCTTCGGACTGCCGTGCAATCTCCATCAGCACCTGCACCTCGACACGCTTCATATCGTTGACACTCGCACGACCCTTGCCAGCCATGGCAGCCTCCTCAAACCGAGCACGGACATCACTTGCACCGTGCGCGACCGGCACACCCCATGATGGCCGGCAACATCCATCATGCGGCACCCCCGCATAAGGATGATACAATTAGCGTTATTGTATACCGCCCAAATCGCTTATAGGCAGGTAAACGAGCTAATTTTAGGTTAAACGGTAACTTTGTTGATAAAAGGGGCACACCGAATGTATACCCGATGTGCCCTTTCAGACCAATTTATCCAGGCTTAGCGGTGGAAGAAACCGTGGCGCTCGAACTTGGGCTCGCAGCACACGTTGATGCCCAGCTTGCGCAGCACCGTCTCGTCCGTCGGCGAGATGATCACGCTAAAGAAGGCATCGCAACCGCGCAGCTGCTCCAGGCCCGAAAGGACGCGGGCCGCCGTCTCGCTCGTTGCCGAGGTGATCGAGAGCGCCATAAGCGTCTCATCGGTGTGCAGGCGCGGGTTCTTGCTACCCAGGAAATGCGTCTTGAGCTTGCTGATAGGCTCGATCGCCTCATCGCTAATAACCTCGAGCTCAAGGTCAACGCCCGAGACATGCTTAAGCGCATTCATGATGAGCGAGCTCGCGGCGCCCAGGCGTGTGGAAGTCTTGCCGGTCACCACGGAGCCGTCGGGCATGACCATGGCGCCTGCGGGGCCACCCGTCAGCTGCTCCCTGGTAAGCGCGGCCGAGCGTGCCGGCGAGTAATTCTTGTCGATACCGGCCTTCTTCATAATGAGCTTGAGACGATCAACCTGCTCATCGCCCACACCAGTGCGGCGCACGGCCTCGACCGCAGCAAAGTAGCGGCGGACGATCTCCATCTTGGAGGCATCGCGACAGGCATCGTCATCGGTGATGGCAAAGCCGACCATATTTACACCCATGTCGGTGGGACTCTGGTAGGGGCTCTCCCCCAGAATCTTTTCCATCAGGGCACGGACCACTGGGAAAGCCTCGACGTCACGGTTGTAGTTGACCGTGGTCTTGTTGTAGGCCTCCAAGTGGAAGGAGTCGATGATATTGGCATCGTCGAGGTCGGCCGTGGCGGCCTCATAGGCGATGTTGACCGGATGCGTGAGGGGCAGATTCCAGACCGGGAACGTCTCGAACTTGGCGTAGCCGGCGGCGGTGCCGTGCTTGTGCTCGTGATAGAGCTGAGACAGGCAGGTGGCGAGCTTGCCCGAGCCGGGGCCGGGAGCGGTGACCACGACAAGCGGACGGGTGGTCTCGACAAACTCGTTCCTGCCATAGCCGTCGTCGGACACGATCAGATCGACATCGTGTGGATAGCCCTCGATGGGATAGTGCAACTTGGCGGGAATGCCGAGCGCGTTCAGGCGATTGCGGAACACATCGGCGGCGGGCTGGCCGGCGTACTGGGTGATGACCACGGCCGCGACAGCAAAACCGTTGCCGCGGAACAGGTCGACCAGGCGCAAAACGTCCTCGTCATAGGTAATGCCCAGGTCACCGCGAGCCTTGTTCTTCTCGATGTGGTTCGCGTTAATGGCGATGATGACCTCGACGTCGTCGGAAATGCTCTTGAGCATGCGAAACTTGCTGTCCGGTTCAAAACCCGGCAGCACGCGGCTCGCGTGATAGTCGTCAAACAGCTTGCCGCCAAACTCCAAGTACAGCTTGCCGCCAAACTGCGAGATGCGCTCCTTAATATGAGCGGCCTGCAGCTCGATATACTTCGCGTTGTCGAAACCCTGGCGCATGTATGGCTCCCGTCCCGTTTCCATTTAATGTCTTAGGCGATTATAACGGAGCAGACTCTCCCCAACCGCCGGGGCCGGGGTAGCTAATTTGGGACGGGGCTTTTTTGACTACCCGGGACTGCGAAGTAGTCAAAAAAGCCCCGTCCCAAATTAGCTACCCCAACCGCGCTCCATTGACCCAACAATGAGAACGCCGCGGGTAGAGCATAAGTCAGCGAGCGCCCGCCAGAGCGAGCAAGGTGACGTGAAAGAGGAGGGCATAGGCCTTTTGGCCATGCCCGACGATTGAACGTCAGATTGCCGCTCTGGCGGGCGCGCAGCGTCGACTGGTTGCGCGGTTCGTAGAACCGCGCAACATAAGAGCGCCCCCTCCCGCGCACGGAACAGGAGGGGGCTAAAGGTAGGAGTCTACCGGCGGGCTGACCCCACCGGACAGACGATGACCAGGTGATCCTTTACAGGATCGTCAAGGTTTCCGTGGGGCACCCGTTGGGCTCTTAGATCAACACGCAGGCGACGGTCAGGATGATGGCACAGACGACGGAGAGAGCGACGATGAGCTTAAGGGCAAACTTGAGCCAGGTCGTCCACTCGATCTTGGCCAGAGCGAGACCGCCCATGATGGCACCGGAGGTCGGGGTGAACAGGTTCACGACACCGATGGCAGCGGAGAAGATCATGACCATGACCTCGGGCGAGAAGCCGAGCTTAACAGCCAGCGGTCCCATGATGGGCATGGAGACGGTGGCCATACCGGAGGTCGAGGGGATCAAGAAGGACAGGCCGAAGTAGACCAGGAAACTCATGGGAGCGAAGATCACGCCGGACAGACCAGCCAGGGCATTGGCGGCAGCGTTAAGGACATACTTGTCAAGACCGGTGTTAGCCATGAGGACGGAAATACCACGGGCGAGAGCGATGACGAGAACAACGGACATCATGTCGGCAGCGCCGGCGATGAAGGTATTAACGATCTGCTTCTCGGACAGGCCGCCGATGATACCGATCAGGATAGCCATGAGGAAGAACCAGGTGGAAGCCTCGTTGAAGTACCACTGGCCAATAGGCAGACCGGTGATCAGGGCAGACCAGCCCTGGACGACAGCGTTACCATCAGCGTCGTAGACGGCGCCAGCGTCGAAGAAGTCGGCAACGCCCTTGTTGAGGTCAGCCAGCGGGATGAAGCCAACGATCATAACGACGAAGGTGAAGGCGAAGGCGATCAGAACACCCTTCTGACGACCGGTGAGCTTGACCTCCTTGTTAACCTCGGAAGCAGCCTTGCCGTGAGCCTCGTCAGCGTCCTTAAGCTCCTGCATCGACAGGATGGTGGAGCCCTTGTCGGCCTTGACCTTCTTGGCGTAGCTCATCACGAAGACGATGGACATGGCGGTGGTGACGGCCCACAGGACGGCACCGAGGCCGATGATGATGGTCTGGTTGACCTGAATGCCAACGCCGGTCAGGGCGTCGACGGCAGCGCCGACGGCAAACGGGTTAACCGTGGAACCCAGGCAGCCGCAGCCAGCACCGAGCAGGACGGTGGCGGCGCCGACCATAGGGTCGAAGCCAGCGGCCATCATGGTAGCGGCGAGCAGGGCGTAGAAGGGAACGGTCTCCTCGCACATACCATAGGTGGTACCGCCGAGGGAGAAGATGAACATAAGGACAGGAATGAGCATGATCTCGTTGCCCTTAAGCTTCTGCACCAGAACGGCAATGCCGTTGTCCAGAGCGCCGGTCTCGGTCATCATGCCGAGGAAGCCGCCCAGGATCATAACGAAGAGGCAGACGGGCAAAGCGTCAGCGAAGCCCAGAATCGGAGCAGTGCAGAAATCGCTCAGGCGGGCTGCAGTAACCGCGCCGCCGGACGCGCCGGAGACGATAACGGTAATCACTGCGACAATTGCCAGCAGAGCTAGAAGAATGGTGAACGATGAAGGCATACCGCGCTTTTTCTTAGCGGTCTCAGTCATGGTTCTCATCCCCCCTTCATAAATCATTTCACTTTCTCGCGCGAAGCGGATCTTCCGTGCCGTGCCCACCGCCCAAAGCGAGATATTTACCAGACAAAGCCGCTCGGGGTGTGCAGCAATACACCCCGAGCGAGATGCTAGAGCTCTTACTTGAGCGTTGCGTACATGACGGCCTTGATGGTGTGCATGCGGTTCTCGGCCTCGTCGAAGACCTTGGAAGCGGGGCTCTCGAAGACCTCGTCGGTGACCTCCTGCTCGGTGATGCCAAACTGCTCGCACTTCTCGGCGCCAATCGTGGTGTTGGTGTCGTGGAAGCTGGGCAGGCAGTGCAGGAAGATGGCACCCGGGTTGGCCATAGCCATGACCTCGGAGGTAACACGATACGGGGTGAGCTGAGCGATGCGCTCGGCCCAGACCTCGTCGGGCTCGCCCATGGAGACCCACACGTCGGTGTAGATAACGTCGGCACCGGTGACGCCGTCCTTGACGTCGGTGGTGAGCTTGATGGTGCAGCCGTTGGCCTTGGCGATGGGCTTGCAGGCCTCGATGACGTCGTCAGCGGGCATGCACTCCTCGGGGCCACAGGCCACGAAGTTCATACCGAGCTTGGAGCAGACGACCATGAGGGAGCGAGCAACGTTGTTCTTGCAGTCGCCCATGAAGACGAGGGTCTTGCCCTTGATGTCGTAATTGAAGTTCTCCTGGACGGTCAGAATGTCGGCGAGCATCTGAGTGGGGTGCCACTCGGTGGTCAGGCCGTTCCACACGGGCACGCCGGACTTAGCGGCGAGCTCCTCGACGTCGTCCTGGGCAAAGCCACGGAACTCGATGCCGTCATACATGCGGCCGAGAACGCGAGCGGTGTCCTCGATGGACTCCTTCTTGCCCATCTGCGACGAACCGGGATCGAGGTAGGTCACGCCCATGCCCAGGTCCATGCCGCCGACCTCGAAGGCGCAGCGGGTACGAGTGGAGGTCTTCTGGAAGAGCAGAACGATGTTCTTGCCCTCGAGATAGCGGTGCGGAACGCCAGCGCGCTTCATGTCCTTGAAGTTCTTGGAGAGCTTGAGCAGGTACTCGATCTCCTCGGTGGTGAGGTCGAGGAGCTTGAGGAAACTACGACCGGAGAGGTTAACACCCATGGTTTGATTCCTTTCGAAGAAATGAATTACGTAAGTATTA
>JAIJJM010000135.1 GCA_022728415.1 Collinsella sp.
GCGTCGGCGGCCTCGTCGGTGCTCATGCCCGTGGTGTCAACGCCCATGGCGACGGCGACCTTGGCCAGGCGCTCGGTGCAAACCGGCTTGTTGAACTCCATGGCGATCGGCAGCAGCATGGCGCAAGCGACGCCGTGCGGGGTGTCGTAGTGAGCAGACAGGGTGTGAGCCATGGCGTGGTCGATGCCCAGGCCAACGTTGGAGAAGCCCATGCCGGCGACATACTGACCAAGAGCCATGCCCTCACGGCCGGAGCCGGGCTTGCCGGACTTGGCCTCGGCGACGGAGTCGCGCAGGTTCTCGCTGATCAGCTTGATGGCCTCAAAGTGGAACATGTCGGAGAGCTCCCAGGCGCCCTTGGTGGTGTAGCCTTCGATGGCGTGGGTCAGGGCGTCCATGCCGGTAGCGGCGGTGAGGCCGGCAGGCATAGAAGCCATCATGTCGGGGTCGACGACGGCGACCTCGGGGGCGTCGTTGGTGTCGACGCACACGAACTTGCGGACCTTCTCGGGGTCGGTGATGACGTAGTTGATGGTCACCTCGGCGGCGGTACCGGCGGTCGTCGGCACGGCGATGGTGAACACGGCGTGGTTCTTGGTGGGAGCAACGCCCTCGAGGCTACGGACATCGGCAAACTCGGGGTTGTTGATGATGATGCCGATAGCCTTGGCAGTGTCCATAGAGGAGCCGCCACCGATGGCCACGATAGCGTCAGCCTCGGCGGCCTTGAAGGCCTCGACGCCGTCCTTGACGTTCTGGATGGTGGGGTTGGGCTTGATCTCGGAGTAGAGACTCCAAGCGATGCCGGCGGCGTCGAGCTCGTCGGTCACCTTAGCGGTAACGCCAAACTTGACCAGATCGGGATCGGAGCAGACGAAGATCTTCTTGTAGCCGCGACGCTGGAGCTCGCCGGGGATCTCCTTGATGGCGCCGGAGCCATGGTAAGAAATAGTGTTGAGAACGAAACGATTAGCCATTGATAGCCTCCCATCGTGTGCGGGGCACCCATTACGCCCCACGCTATGAGTCCCATACTAACGCTTTTGAAACAAAAAGCACGTGAGAACGTCATAATAGTTAAAGCGTTTCAACAGAAGATGAAAAAACAGCGGCAAAGGGACAACCCCTTTGCCGCATTCGGTTACCTTCGACAGCCCTCTTTCCAAGCCTCGGCCGCAACCTTCCAGCGAAAACGCAAGTCGCGCTCGCGGTCGATGAACATGATGGCAAACGCGATAAACAGCAGCACGCTCGCCACGACGATGGCGTGCAGGCCCATGTGCTCAATACACCAGTTGCCCAGCACGGCGCCAAACACAAAGGTAAAAATCACTCCAAAGTACAGCAGGCCGTTTTCCAAAAAGCCGCGCTTGTGGGTGATGATGTAATCGTCCACGTTTTGCAGCGCGTTGCGTAAGTTGCCGATGCACATGGTCGTAGCGATGCCGTGACCGTGGATCTTGCGGAAGCTCTCGACTTGCATGCCGCAGGCAAACGAAGTGAGGCAGTTGGCGAGCAGGTTGAAATCGCCGCCCGGGATAAAGCTCACGCCCAGCAAGATAACGGCTTCAAAAAACACCGTCACCTGGCGCCAGTGAATCACACTGCCAAACCGCTCGTGCACCAGGTCGGCAAGCATAATGCCCACGGCAAACGACACCACGGGGAAGAAATAGCGTCCCGCCAGCGCCCAGTTGCCCTCCGAGATGCTCACGCCCACAAGCAGGATGTTGCCCGTCTGCGCGTTGGCAAAAACATGGTCGCGGCCGATGTAGGAATACACATCCATAAAGCCACCGGCGAGCGCCAAGATGATGCCCAGCTCAAGAGACTCCGATATCTGTTTGGCACGCTGCATCGTCGTGCATCCTCCTTGTTGGCGACTCTCTCGTGCGTTGGCGGAGACATAGCCGCCGTTCATACTGTAACCCATTGACAACATGGCGCGCACGCGAGACGGGTTCCCCAACGCGCAGATACACAGTCTGGAAACAAACGGCGGGCGCGACACCGCGCCCGCATCGACGTGCCGATCCGCCAGCTCGTGTACTCCACCAGTCTTTTTAGCCCCGTCCCAAAAAGACTGGTTACAATTACGAGCAGCATACTGACAACGGGAGGAATCGTGGCAAAAAAGCCCCAGGACGCTCAGAACAACCAGCACGGCAAGCATGCCCAGCGCGGCAAGCAGCAAAAGCGTGGCGGCAAGGCCCAGGGCTCGCGCCCCGCGCATACCCCGGCAGCGCCTGTCCGCCCCTGGCGCCCGGGCCGCGACAAGTTCCTCCCCGTCAGCCGCGCCGACATGGATGCACGCGGCTGGGACCAGTGCGACTTTGTCTACATCTGTGGCGACGCCTATGTGGACCACCCCAGTTTTGGCATGGCCATCATCAGCCGCGTCCTCGACGCGCACGGCTACAAGGTGGGCATCATCTGCCAACCCGACTGGACCGACCCCGCCAGTATCACCGTGCTTGGCAAGCCGCGCCTGGGCTTTCTCGTCAGTGCCGGCAACATGGACTCCATGGTCAACCACTATTCGGTGAACAAGCACCGCCGCCACACCGACGCCTACACTCCCGGTGGCGAGGAGGGGCACCGCCCCAATCGAGCCGTCACGGTCTACGGCAATCTCATCCGTCAGACGTTCAAGGACGTTCCCCTCATCATCGGCGGCATCGAGGCGAGCCTGCGCCGTCTGGCCCACTACGACTACTGGCAGGACAAGCTCAAGCGCTCGGTGTTGCTCGACTCGGGCGCCGACATCCTCATCTACGGCATGGGCGAGCACGCGATTGTCGAGATCGCCGACGCGCTCGACGCGGGACTGCCCGTCGACCAGATCACCTATATCAACGGCACCGTCTACCGCACCAGCTCACTCGACGAGGTCTACGACTACGACCTGCTGCCCAGCTGGGACGACCTTGCCGCCGACAAGCTCAACTACGCGCGCAGCTTTAACGTACAGCAACAGAACATGGACCCCATCACCGGACACCGCCTGGTAGAGCCCTACCCCAACGGGGTGTTCGTGGTGCAGAACCCGCCGTCGGCGACGCTCACCACCGACGAGATGGACGAGGTGGCAGAACTCCCCTACGCACACGATTGGCATCCCGACTACGATGCCGCAGGCGGCGTGCCGGCCTTTGCCGAGATCAAGTTTTCGATCAGCTCCAACCGCGGGTGCTTTGGCGAGTGCTCGTTTTGCGCCCTCACCTTCCACCAGGGCCGCGTGCTGCAGATGCGCAGCCACGATTCGATCATGCGCGAGGCCGAGCTACTAACGCACGATCCCGAGTTTAAGGGCTACATCAACGACGTGGGCGGACCGACGGCAAACTTTAGCCGCCCTGCCTGCGACAAACAGCTCAAGCATGGCGTGTGCAAGAACAAGCGCTGCCTGTGGCCGAGTGTGTGCAAGAACATGGTGGTCGACGAGAGCGGCTACACGCAGTTGCTGCGCGACCTGCGCCAGCTGCCGGGCGTCAAGAAAGTCTTTGTCCGCAGCGGCATCCGCTTTGACTACACCATGGCCGACGCCTCGGACGAGTTTTTGCGCGAGCTGCTGGAGCACCATGTCTCGGGCCAGCTGCGCGTAGCGCCCGAGCACGTGAGCGACGCGGTGCTGTCCGTGATGGGCAAGCCGAGCCGCGCCGTATACGACGCGTTCTGCCGTAAATTTGAACGCCTGAACCGCGAATACGGACTCAAGCAGTACGTGGTGCCGTATCTGATCTCGAGCCACCCCGGCTCGACGATGAAGGAAGCTGTGGACCTTGCCGAGGCCGTGCGCGACATGGGCTACATGCCCGAGCAGGTGCAGGACTTCTACCCCACGCCGTCCACCATGTCGACGTGCATGTACTACACCGGCGTAGATCCGCGTACCATGCAGCCGATCTATGTGGCGCGCGACCCGCACGAGAAGGCCATGCAGCGCGCGCTCATCCAGTATCGCAAACCCGAGAACTACAAGCTCGTGCGCGAGGCGCTGGAAAAAGCCGGCCGTCGCGATCTGATTGGCTACACCAAGCATTGCCTGATTCGCCCCGTGCCCCCGCGCCCGGGCGAGACGTCTGCTGGCGGTGGGCATGGCACCGGCAAGAAGGGTGGCAAGGCCCACGGTGGCGCCGCCGGCAAGGGGCCTAAGGGCAGCAAGGGCCACGGCGGCATGTCGCGCGCGCAGAACACCGCGGGCCGCAACCGCGCAGCTCAGGGGCGTCAGGGCGCCAACGGAGGCGGCAGACGCAACTAGCGCGGCGGTGCACTCGCTGCGTCCATTCCACACGTGTAGCGCAGCGAGCGCATTGCCTCAACGAGGATGACACCGGCGATAGCGACCGTAATTACCACGTCGAACGGCGTGTTCACAAACCAGAGCAACGTCATGAGATACGACCCGGCATTAAAGGCAAAGTGCAGCAGGATTGTGTAGCGTAGCTTTCCGGTCGTCACGAGCACCCAACCAAAGATGAGGCCGGCGGCACCCGCGTAGCAACCCTGCACCCAATTCATGTGCATAAAACCGAAGACTGCCGCCTGCAGCACAATCGCCGCGGAGATACCCCACGTGCTTGGGGCCGCCCAGGGCAGCATGGAGCCGTCCTGCGCGCTCGCACGACGCCGGCGCTTCCAAAGTGGACGGCACTGCGGATTGAACGCTCGGAGCGAAAACTCAAAAATAATGCCACGCACCAGCAGCTCCTCACAAAATGGGGCACCGAGCACCGTAGTCAGGACGGCGAGATAGCTGGTGTCGCCCATGCCTGTTTCCTCGACAAGCTCGCTGTAGTCAGCCGCAGCCTCGGGCAACAGCGACAGGACGACGTCGGTCACGTAGCCAATGACCACCTGCAGGGCCAGGCCAATCACGATAACGCAGGCAATGCGTTTCCACGCCCCACGCGCTCCCCCGCCGAGCGGGCGCTCGCCCTGCCAGCGCGCCATAAACGAACGCGGCCACAGATAACGCCACCACAGCAGCGCCATCAAAAACGATGCCGTCTGCGCGACGGCCTGAAGCAATTGAATGTCGAGGTCATCGATCGAAAAACCCATGAACACCGATGCGACGCCAAGGGCGGAGAACAAAACGACGCTCAGGGCAATATCGGCAGCGACGACACCAAAACAGGCAAGCGCCCAAATCATCGCATTGAGCATGCCAACCTCCTCAAAACCGTTCCCTAGTTCTACCACAACTCGGCAGAGAGCTGATCCCATGGGGACGGAGGAAAACGGATCATTTTTGATGCAAAGGGGCAAGGTCACTTTGCATCAAATGACAATGCCCCGCCCACGCGATCACGTGGACGGGGCATTGCTCCAGATATGCGGTCAGCGACCCTGTTGCTTTTACTTAAGCTCGGGCCAGAAGTCCTTGTTGGCCTCGATCATCTCGTCGAGGACCTCCTTGGCGACCTTCATCGAAGGCACGGTCTTGTTGAGCGTAAAGGCCTTGAGCGCCTTCTCGTACGAACCCTCGATCGTAGCCTCGACCACAAGCTTTTCGGAGTTCAGCTGCTGCATCATGAGGCCCTGCTGGAACAGCGGGATGTTGTCGCGGCTGATGACCTCGGGGCCGTTCTTGCCAATGTAGGCAGGCAGCTCGACCATAGCGTCGTAGGGCATGTTGGGGATGGCGCCCTTGTTCTCGCAAATGACCAGGAAGCGCTGCTTGGTGTCGTTCTTCAGAGCGATGGCTAGGTCGGCAATCCAGTCGCCGTGGCTGCCCGCGTAGAACGTGCTCTCGTCGATCTCGCCCGTCTTCTCGTAGTGGTCGATACCCTCGAAGAGGTTCTTCTCGCGCGTCTCCTCGACCTCGTTTGCACGGGTGCGCTCGGGGTTGGAATGCTCGACGAACTCCTTCTGCTGCAGATAGTAGTTCAAATACGTGTTGGGCAGGTACTCCGGGAAACACTCCATGATCTCGTACTCGCCCTTCCAGACGTAGTACCAGCTGCCCTTGGTGTGGCGGTTCTGCTCGGGGTGCTCGTCGGTGGCCTCCTCGGGCTTCTTGGACATCAGCGAGCTCATGCCCTTGAGGTACGAATCGGGCAGCAGAATCTCGTGCTCCTTGATGTACTCGCGCAGCTGCGGGAGTACCTCCTCGCCCTTGTGACGGATCGAGGTGAACCAACCAAAGTGGTTGAGGCCAAAGTAATCGTACTCAACATCCTTCTTGTCGATATCGAGCGCGGCACAGACCACATCGATGATCGCGAT
>JAIJJM010000136.1 GCA_022728415.1 Collinsella sp.
CATCTGACTCATGCGGACGGTTCCGTTTCTGACGTTGCAGTTGAGTGGGATGCCATTGACGCAGCTTCCTATGCCAAGACCGGCACTTTCACCGTCAAGGGCGTCGCCCAGGACGATTCCCGTATGCCGGTCGAGGCGACCGTCACCGTGACTGGCACTGACATCTCCGGGGCGGTCGTCACGGCCGACCCCAACGAGTTCACCGCAGACGGTGCTGCCAAGGAACCGACCGTAACCGTTACGCTCGATGGCGCGACGCTCAAGGAAGGCGCCGACTACACGGTGGCCTACACGAACAACGTCGAACCCGGCACCGCCACAGTGACCGTAACCGGCGCTGGCAAGTACTCCGGTACTGCTTCGGCAACGTTCACCATCAAGGCCGGCGAGCCCGGCTCCACGCTGGACAAGTCCAAGTTGCAGGCGCTTGTCGATAAGGTGAAGGGCTATAACAAGGCTGATTACCAGTCTGGTTGGGATGCTTTCGCCGCCGCGCTTGCCGACGCGCAGCAGGTGTTGCAGAGCTCCACCGACCAGCAGGAAGTGGACAAGGCGCTGTCGCAGCTCCAGTCCGCCGCCGACAAGCTGGTCAAGAAGTCCGGCGACTCCGGCAAGACCGACGGCAAGGACGACGGTGCCCAAAAGCCCGCCTCCAAGCCGAGCGACAAGATCAGTGACACCGGTTCCGCCGTCCTCGGCGTAAGCCTCACCGCCGCGGCGCTGCTTGTCGCCGCTGCCGGAGCCTACGCCCTGCGCAAGCGCCAGTCCTGATTGGCGTCGCACTCGGCTCCCCTGGGTGAGGGGAGCCGAGTGCCGAAGACGGATGATTGGGGCCCTCGCTCCACAAAGAGTGAACGCTCATATTAAACTTGCGAGTACTTATAACCAAAAATGCGGCTTCGCGTTGCCCCGGTCCCTCAAAACGGTGTCGTTTGAGGGGGGCGGGGCGTTGCGCGGATGCATGAGAACACAGTTCGCGCTGGCAAACGAAGCAGCTTCGTCGGTGCGAAAAAGGCGCGAAACTAGGCCGATAAAGGAGCGGCCGACCGTCGCACGATAACAATTTGATAACAAAATCGATGTTTGTTTCCTGTTCAGGAAGCTGAACACCGTTGATCAATAACTTCGATCCATAACTCAGCGCAAAAACCAAAACCCACAATCAGAGGAGACACATGGATAAGTGGAAGAAAGCGGTGGCAGCTCTTGCAGCTGTCCCGATGCTGATGGCGTTGGCGCCAGCAGCAAATGCGGTTGAATCGGATCCCACCGATTCATCGGCCGCGCAGCGGGCGCTGGCAGCAGCCCTGAAATCAAATGCCAAGGCAGCGGCAGACAGCGATCTGCTCGCCAGTCTTGATTTCGACAACGTCGCTGCAGGCGCTACTGGCACTATTGTCGATGACACCACCGGCACCAAGGCGACCATCAACGGTGCTGCCGCAGTGGCTACCAGCAAGGACGGCACTGCTGCAGTTCGGCTCGGTTCTGGATTCTGGCTGAATGTGACTAAGTCGGACGATTCTGCCGTGCTCAAGGGCCTGGATGCGGTCACGATTTCGTACGATTCCAAGTCCGCCAGCACCAATCAGGGCTGGTCGGTATTTGCGGCACCGAATACGAATGCGCAGACCTATCAGCAAGAGCATTACCTCGGCGTGATGGATCGCACCACTTCGGTGAACGTTGAGCGTTACAACAACGCTGGTAAGCGCGACACCACCGGCAATGTGAGCAAGGATGGTCTCGCCAGCCAGTGGCGTCACGTCGATTTGGTCATCGACGAGGCCGCTTCCACGCTGTACATTGACGGTGAGCAGGCCGCAACCGTAGCCCCAGCTGATGGCGCGAGCTTCGCTCAGCTCACCGATATTCTCGGCGCAGACGGCGGCGTGCTGCAGATCGGCAAGGCCAACTGGGTGAATGGCGAATACTATACCGGCGCACTTGACAACCTCAAGATTTACGGCTCTGCGCATACTGCTGACCAAATCAAGGAAGCCTACGATTCCACGAAGTCCGATGCCGCCAAGGCCGACGCTAATGCGCTGACCATTAACAACGGCAGCACTGATGTGTATTCCAACATCACACTTCCGGCCAAGGGCTCGGTTAACGGTTCCGCGATTACGTGGAAATCCAGCAACGCAAAGGTCATTACCGATGCGGCAGATGGTGACATCGCAGCTGGTGTCGTTGCTCGTCAGAAAACCGACACCAAGGTGACGCTCACTGCCACCATTACCGATGCTGACGGCAACACGGAAACCAAGGAATTCGAGCTGACCGTCAAGGCCGCCGTCGAACAGCCGAAGACCACGGACTATCTGTTTGCGCACTTCACCGGCACCGAAGGTAGCGCTACCGACGAGCAGATGTACTTCGCCACCAGCAAGGATGGCCTGAGCTGGCATGACACCCGCGAGTCCGGCGATCCGGTACTCAGCTGGAACAACAGCCAGACCGGCAACTCTCGTGGTAAGGACAACGGCGTGCGCGACCCGTATCTGGTCCGCTCTCCGGAAGGCGACACCGTCTACCTCATCGCTACCGAGCTGAGCATCCATAACCGTGGCGGTTGGGGCGCGGCCACCGCTACCACCAATGGCAGCACCAACCTAATCGTGTGGGAGTCGCATGACTTCGTCAACTGGAGCGAACCGCGCGCCGTTGACGTTGCCTCTCAGATTCCGGGAGCCGGCATGGCTTGGGCTCCGGAAGCCTACTGGGATGATGTGAACAAGCAGTACATGGTGTACTGGGCCACTGCTTCCGACGCGGACAACAAGTCCGGCGATCGCACCAATATGTACTACTCCACCACGCGTGATTTCGTGAACTTCACGACGCCTGTCAAGTGGATCGACCGAGTCAAGTCCGTTATCGATACCACGATGATTAAGGCCGATGACGGCTATTACTATCGTGTGTCCGGTGACACGTACCTCGGTGTTGAGCGTAGCAAGGATCCGTATGCCACAACGCTCACCACTGGTGACACAATTGCGAATGGTTACTACAACACTGACAGTGATCCGAACCAGTGGACGCTTGTCGGTACATTCGGTGACCTGACTGGTACCGGTCTGACCGGTGCGCAGCTGGAAGGCCCGGAGCTGTTCTTCTACAATGAAGATGACGTGCAGACCAGTGATGCGGGCAAGAAGATGCTCTACGGTCTGATGTGGGACCAGTACTCAGCCGGTAAGGGTTACACCCCATACCGTTCTGCCGATTTAGGCAGCACTGATAAGGCTGATTGGGGCTTTGCCTCTGATGTGAACTTCGGTTCGCTCAAGAAGCGTCACGGCACCATCCTGCCTGTCACTGAAACCGAGTACAACGCAATCCTGAAGGCATTCGATAAGAACAAGGACACCGAGCCAGTCACACCCGATGAAGACGGCTCCGGTCCGATTGCCGAGTATGACTTCGAAGACAGCAAGGGTACCGACACCACTGAGAACAGCAACGACTTGACCTTCAACGGCAACGCCAAGGTCTCCGAGGATGCCGAAAAGGGCAAGGTGCTTAAGCTCGACGGCTCTGACGGCACCTACGCCGAGTTCCCGAAGGGCCTGTTCGATGGCCGTAACAAGCTGACTGTGCAGATGGATGTCAAGTCGGAGATCAATAAAAACCAGTTCACGTTCGCTTTCGGCCAGAACTCCACCAAGTACTACTTCCTGAAGTACAACAACTCCGGCGAGCTCGCCAGCCGCATCACCACCAACTCGTATGGTGCGGAGGACGCGGCTAACGCTACGTTGTCTGGCAACGGCGCATGGCATCGTGTCACGGTCACGTTGGACGACAACGTGATGACCGTGTACTCTGACGGTGCGCAGGTGGCTCAGAACAAGGCGACCAAGAACAAGGTCACCGATTTGGGTAACGATCTGCTGGCCTACTTGGGCAAGTCCTTCTACAACGACCCATACTTCAAGGGTTCGTTCGACAATGTGAACGTGTGGAACCGCGCGCTCACTGCTCAGGAGGTCGAGAAGACCAGTCCGATTGCTCTGCAGGGTATTTCTGTGGGCACTGTGCCGTCTGACCCGAACTCGCTGCGTGGCACTGACGACCACTCTCAGGTGCGTTCCACCCTCGACTGGTCCGCGAAGACCGTCACCACCGTGCTCAACCGCCGTGGCGACGCGGCCAAGGTGCCCGTCAAGGTGACCGTCAACCGTGGCGACGACTCCATCAAGCTCACCCTTGATGGTCAGGCGTTCACCAATGGTGGTACGGCCGACCTGACTAAGGACCGTACTTTGGTTGTCGATTTGGGTGACGGTAATACGGAAACCTGGACGCTGAAGAAGGTCACCGTGGGCAACAACCCGGTGCTGCCCGGCCAGTACGCCGACCCGGACATCGACTACTTCGACGGCAAGTTCTGGATTTACCCGACCACCGACGGCTTCTCCGGCTGGAGCGGCAATTACTTCCATGCGTTCAGCTCCACCGACTTGGTGAACTGGACCGACGAGGGCGTGATCCTCGATGTCAACAAGGACCACCAGCCGACCACCGATGGCGATGAGAACACCGCCATCTCCCCGTGGTCCGTGGGCTCCGCGTGGGCACCGACCATCGAGAAGAAGAACGGCAAGTACTACTTCTACTACTGCGCGAAGTTGCCGAACGGTCAGTCCGCCATCGGCGTGGCCGTGGCCGACAATCCGGCCGGTCCGTTCAAGGCCGCCGATCAGCCGCTGGTCACTCGCACGATGGAAGGCGTCACCGTTGGACAGGCCATCGACCCGTCCATCTTCACCGACCCGAACACCGGCAAGTCGTACATCCTGTACGGCAACGGTTCGCCCGCCATCGCCGAACTCAACGACGACATGGTGAGCATCAAGGCCGGTACGGTGAAGAAGCTCAACGGTCTGAACGACTTCCGCGAGTCCGTGGTCGTCGCCTACCGCGACGGCAAGTACCACTGGACCTGGTCGTGCGACGACGCCAACTCCCCGAACTACCATGTGAGGTACGGCGTCTCCGATTCCATCGACGGCACCATCACCTACAAGGGTGTGCTGCTGCAGAAGGATTCCTCCAAGAACCTGCAAGGTGCCGCGCACCAGTCCGACGTGCATGTGACCGACGCGGACGGCAACGACCGTTGGCTCATGGCCTACCATCGCCACTACACGCCGCTCGGCGTGTTCACCTCCGGCCTTGGTTACCACCGTGAGACCGCCATCGACGAGATCACCTTCGACGCGGACGGCCTGATGCAGACCATTCACCCGACCGACGAAGGCGTGTCCATTGAGATGGCCGATACGACGGCGCTTGATGGCGCGATTGGAGCGGCCGACAAGCTCGGCACCGATGGCTCTGCTTACACCGAGGCCAGCTGGAAGGCATTCGAGGATGCGCTCGCCGCAGCCAAGACGGCCAAGCAGACCTTCCTTGACTCCGGCCTGTCTCAGGCTGATGTCGATGCCGCCGCCAAGGCCCTGACCGACGCGCAGAATGCGTTGGAGGAGAGCCAGCCCGAGCCAGAGCACCCGGCCGCAGGCACGATCCTCTCCATCGCCGTGACCGCGCAGCCCGCCAAGGCCGAGTACAAGGTCGGTGAAGCGCTCGACACTGCCGGTCTGGTCGTCACCGCGACCGTGGCCGATGGCAACGGCGGCTCCGCCACCCGCGAGCTCGCCGCCGATGAGTACGAGCTGCTCGGCTTCGACTCCTCGAAGGCCTCCGACAAGATGACCGTGACCGTGCAGTCTGTGGCCGATTCGACCAAGACCGCCACGTTCACCGTGAAGGTCGTTGCCGACGAGACGCCGACTCCGGATCCCGATCTGGCCACTGAGGAAGAGCTCAAGCAGCTCGAAGATGCCATTGCCAAGGCCGAAGCCGAGAATCTGAACCAGGACGATTACACCGCCGATTCGTGGAAGGCTTACGCCGATGCGCTGGCCCAAGCGAAGAAGGTGCTCGCCAAGGAGAACGCCACCTCCACCGAGGTCCAGGATGCGATTCGTCACCTGACCGAGGCCCGCAAGGCCCTCGTGAAGGTCTCCGCTGATGGCAAGAAGCCGGGTGCCGTCATCTCCGACACTGGTGCCGCCGTCTTCGGCGTGGCTGGTACCGTGGTGGTCCTCGCCGCCGCCGGTATCGCCCTGACCATCTGGCGCAAGCGCCGTATCTGACCCCTCATTTGCAAAAAACTCTCACTGACGTTGAGTCAGTGAG
>JAIJJM010000137.1 GCA_022728415.1 Collinsella sp.
CCACGGCGAGGGCCGCTTTGTCGCCAACGACGAGGTGCTCGCCCAGCTTATCGCCAACGGTCAGGTCGCCACGCAGTACGTGGGCGAGGACGGCAAGCCCAGCATGGATCTTTCCGTCAACCCCAACGGCTCCGTACTCGCCATCGAGGGCATCACGAGCCCCGACGGCCGCGTCCTGGGCAAGATGGGTCATGCTGAGCGCCGCGGCGACAACCTGTACCGCAACGTGCCCGAGCATGTCCCCGGCGATAAGTTCATGCCAATCTTTGAGAGCGGCGTAGCCTACTTCGCTTAAAGCTATCCCATCGGGTACAATCCCCTCGGGTACAACACCCGCCACCGGCACGCCCGGTGGCGGGTTCTTTTTTGCTTCGCACATACCGGAAGGACATCATGGAAAGCCGCAAGCCGTATCTCGCCACCCTGTCCGGACTCATCCTGGGCTGCCTTATCTGCTGTGCGCTCTGGGGATCGGCTTTCCCCTGCATCAAGATCGGTTACAGGCTCTTTGGCATCCCCGCGCACGATAGCGCCTCGCAGCTACTCTTTGCAGGTTTGCGCTTCACGCTTGCCGGTATCCTGGTTATCGCCGGTATGAGTGCAGTCCAGCACCGCCCGCTCGTCCCACAGGTACGCGACATCAAGCCCATCTGTATCCTGTCGCTCTTCCAGACTATCGGGCAGTACTTCTTTTTCTACCTGGGACTCTCGCGCGCCAGCGCCATGTCGAGTTCCATCATCGAGGCCAGCGCCAACTTCCTAGCCATCCTCTTTGCCGCCCTGGCGTTTCGCACCGAGAAGCTCGATGTGGCCAAGGTGCTCGGCTGCGTGCTGGGCTTTGCCGGCGTCGCGCTCGTCAACCTTTCGGGCGCGGACGGCACCTTTGGATTTACGCTCGACGGCGAGGGCTTTATCCTGACCTCCACCGTCGCGGGTGCCCTTTCGACCTGCCTGATCGGCATCTTCTCGCGTGAGCACGACGGCGTCTTGCTCGCCGGCTGGCAGTTTTTAGTCGGTGGCCTGGTCCTTACCGCCATCGGATTTTTGATGGGCGGCGTGCTCTCCCCCACCGCGATCATCCCCGCCATCGCGCTCATCATGTATATGGCACTCATTTCCGCCGTCGCGTACTCGCTATGGTCGCGTCTGCTTGCCGTCAACCCCGTCAGCCGCGTTTCGGTCTTTGGCTTTATGAACCCGGTCTTTGGCGTGCTGCTGAGCGCGCTGCTGCTCGGCGAGGGTGCCGGCACGAGCCCCGTTACCGTCATCGTTGCCCTGCTGTTGGTCTGCGGCGGCATCATCATCGTCAACAAACCCAAAAAAGCCTAGCGAGCTCACCTTTTTAGAGAGGGTGTCGTACACTTTAGATTAATGGAGTACATCGGTGAGCTGAGGGCCACCACGCACGTCAACGGCGCTTTTTTCTAGCGTATCTGGACGCCGGCTTGCTTCTTTTCGCGCTTTACGCGGTAGAGCTCCGCGTCGGCAGCGCGAAGCAAGTCTTGCCAGGAATCGACGCCATCACCAACCCGTGCATAGCCGATGGACATCCGCAACAGATACGGAACCTCGGCGCGCGCGAGCTCGTCGTTGATTGTCGCGCACAGATGCATGATATCTTGCTCCGTCGTCGCCTTTTGAAGCACCACGAACTCATCGCCGCCATAACGTGCGATAAAGCCACCAGACGCCGAGCAGACTCCTTTGAGCGCAGCGGATATGACCTGGAGGGCATGGTCGCCCTCCACATGTCCATAGCGATCGTTAATCTGCTTAAAGCTGTCGGCGTCCATCATAAGCAGATACACATCTTCGGCCTGATCCACATTTGAGAAGGTCGACAGCATGTAGGTTTCAAAACGATTGCGATTGTTGAGGCCAGTCAACGGGTCGGTCGAGATTAGCTGCTCCTGGTAGATGATGTAGAGCGATAACATGCTAATCATTATGCCGACACAAAGGCCGGGCACCGAGTATACGACCTGAAGGGTACCGCCCACCAGGGCCGGAATGGCGAAGAATGCCAGAGTTCGATAAATGGCCTTCTTTCGCAGGCTTTCAACCCGTAGGGAATGCACAAAAGCGTGTAAGGACGTATATATGACGTAGCAGTAGCTCACGATAGGCTGAATCATATAGGCGACACCGCGGCGGTACACGCCATGAGCATCGATGTAGAACAGGGCGTGCGTCCAGTAACTGGCAAACGCCAGCACGACCACCAGAGCCGTAGGCAACGTTACAAGCAGCACCCTATAGCGCGAGGTCAAAAGGCGAGAACCCTGCACCGTCTCGGAATAGATAAACCAAATGAGACACACGATGGCAAAGAGCGAAAACGAAACCGCGTTGGAAATCCAGTTGACGGCAATGCCCAACGTGCCGTTCACACCATCCGAAAGCGTCCAGATCATATCGAATGATATGTACGCGGCAGAGGTGTAGCCAAGCATGCTAAACAACAGCTGCTGGGTGCTCGAGAACAAGGAGCGACGACTTCGCACGGCAAGCCCGATAAGAACAATCGTGCATAGCAGGAATATCTCAATCTTGAGCGCCTTAACCACTAGACGCCATCCCTTCAATATCCAAGTGGTCAGAATCTCCCGATTCGAGTCTGAGCAACAAACACCCCCTACTCCGCAGGGTAAGGGGAATAATAGCAGAGCGCCCAAACGTCACTGCAAGACAGCTTTCGTTCGGGCGCTCAAACGGCGGGAATTGCACGCCGGCATCGTTGATTGGTAGCGCTTACTACTCGCCATCGATGTCGGTCGCGACGGCCTCCTCGATGGCCTCGACACCGGCAGGCGACAGATCCTCCTTGCCCTGGCAAAACTTCTTGTCGACCCAGCCGGTCAGAATCGGAGCCATGATTGCCGTGATGATAACGGCGGTGGCGATCTGGGCGTACGCGGTGGGCGCAAGCTCGGCGTAGCGCGGTGCAACCTCGGCGAGGGCAACCGGTGTGGTCATGGCCGTGCCAGCAATAGTAGAGCAAGCCACGGCCGCCTTGCCATTGCCGCCGCACAGGCGTTCGAACGCGAAGGTGATAGGACCGACGACAAACAGCGTGATAAGGCCCAGCAAGATGCCGGAAATACCGCCGGTGATAAAGCTCGACAGGCTCATGGAGGCACCAAGCTGAAAACCGATGACAGCGATCGCGGGATTGGCGCCGGGAACCAGCAGGTTTTTGATAAACGGGAACAAGTTGCCCAGGACCATGCCGATAACAAGCGGCAGGATGGATCCGATGATGGTGCCGACGGGGATGTTAGCGAGACCCGAGACACCGAGGATGATCATCGTGACGGCGGGGCCGGCCGTAAAGAACAGGATACCGACGGCGCCTTGCTCGGACTCATCGCCGAACTCGCCCATGATGCCCGTATAGAGCGCCATGTTGCAAAACGTGATGCCGCCGATGATAGACACGGAGCTCAGGCCCAGGAAGTTGTCGTTAAAGAAATATGCCACACTCAAGCCAAGGGCAGCCGCAACAACAAGTTTGGGGATCAGCACGACGATGCCGGTCTTGATGGCGCCCGGCGTGGACTTAAAGCTGATGCCGGCGCCCACAAACAGCAGGATCGCGGCGACGATGGTGTTGGAACCGCCGCGGCAGGCTGCGGTAAAGAAGCCGCCGATCTCAAAGACCTGCGGACAGAAAGTGTTGAGCAAAAGGCCAACGATCATGGGATAGATCATGATGTCGCCCGGGATACGCGGGACTTTGAATTTCTTTTGCTCGTTGGCGGTTGCTTCCTGTGCCATGAAACCCCCATTTCCGTTGACGGGGCACAAAAGCCCATGTCACACTTTGCTACAGTAAAGTCTGAACATGGTACCAGAAGAAGCAGACCGCCTCGGTGAGAAATTCGACAAGTTCGGATGGAACGAGATTCGGCGCCCGCGGCACCACCCCTCTATAGAGCGCGAAACGGGGGGATATAGCAGCGACGCTTGCGACGATCGACGCCGCCGGTACGTGCGCCAGCCACCGAGTTCGCCTACAATTGCCACCGGATCGAAAGACACAACTTTTTAGGAAGTCATTATGACAGCTATCGATCGGGGCCGGGCGACCGCGGCCTTCAAACGCTATACCGATGCCTACGATGCCGCCAATCCGCGCATCGCACTCAAGATCGAACATACCTATCACGTAGCGGAAGCGTGCGATACCGTGGCGCGTGAGCAGGGCTGGTCGACAGAGGATATTGACCTGGCCTGGCTTTGCGGCCTGTTACACGATATGGGACGCTTTGAACAGCTGCGGCGCTGGGACACTTTTAAGGACGCCGAGAGTATGAGCCATGCAGCGTTGGGCGTCGGGGTCCTCTTTGGCGAGAACCCCGACGACGCGCCTGCCACAACAAGCATCCGAGATTTTATCGAGGCCGACGAGCACGACGAGCTCATCCGAGCGAGCATTGCCTATCACAGCGATTTCCGTCTACCCGCGCAGCTCGACGAGCGCACACGGAGCTTCTGCGATATCGTGCGCGATGGTGACAAGATCGACATTATGCGCACCATCGCCGACAGCACCGTCGACACCATCCTCAAGGTGGACGAGAAGACGTTTCTCGGCAGCCGCTTCTCGTCGCCGACACTTGCCGCCTTTGACGAGCACCGCTGCGTCGCACGCGATGAACGCGACGAGCCCGCAGACTACCTGGTGGGACTCATCTGCTTTATGTTTGAGCTCGTCTATCCAGCGAGCCGCGCGCTGGCGCGCGAGCAGGGCGATATCTACCGCCTGCTCGACGCGCCCTTTGGCATTGCGCGCCCCTTTACCGACCCCGCCACGCAAGCAACCTGGAAGCGCCTAAAGGACGAGATGCGCGACTGGCTCGCGCGCGCCTAGCGCTCAAGTTGGGCTAGCAGCTCCTCGACGACCTCGACGGCATCACCGACAACCTTGTACTGGGCAGCACCAAAGATGGGGGCATCCGGGTCCTCGTTGATGGCGATAATGCACTCCGCCCCACCGATGCCGGCAAGATGCTGGATGGCGCCCGAAACACCGATACTCACGAGAAGCTTGGGTGAAACCGATACGCCCGTCTGGCCAATCTGATGGCGATACTCCAACCAGCCGGCCTCCACGACAGGTCGCGTGCAGCCAAGCTCGGCTCCCAGGGCCTCGGCGAGCCTTCGCATCAGCGGCAAGTTTTTCTTGGAACCAATGCCGCGACCCACCACGACCAGGCGCTCGGCATCGGCGATCGAAGCCTGCTGTCCCCACTCCTCGACGGGAATCGAGATCTCGACACGAGCCTTAGCATCATCCGCAAGTGATATCTGGGCGATCATGCCGGAGCGGCTATAGTCAAAGTCGGGCGCCTTAAAGATGCCGGGACGCACCGTTGCCATCTGGGGACGATGGTTGGGGCAGACGATGGTGGCCATCAGGTTGCCGCCAAACGCCGGACGCGTCTGTTGCAGCAGCCCCGTCTCCGTATCCATCGAAAGTACGGTGCAGTCGGCCGTAAGGCCCGTCTGCAAACGCACGGCAACGCCAGGCGCCAGTTCGCGGCCCAAGGCGGTCGCACCGTACAAAATGGCCTCGGGCTTGCGCTCTGCCACCAAATCGCAGATCAGCCGGGCGTAGACCTCCGCATCGTTCTGACGCAGACGCTCGTCGCGACAGACTAGGACCTCGTCTGCACCGGCGCAAACCAAATGCTCCAGGTCACCGAGAGAACCCTCGGTGCCCATGCCGACCAGTGCGACCAAACGGCAGCCGCGCGCATCGGCAAGCTCGCGGCCCTTGCCCATGAGCTCATAGGCAACGGGAGTCACCGTATCGTGCTCGTCGGTCTGCACGAAGACCCAAATGTCTCGATATGCATCAAGGTCTGCCGCGACGGCGGCCTCGTCACGCTCGATCGAGATAGCGTTGACGGGGCAGGCGTCGACGCACCCGCCGCATAGGATGCAGCCGTCGGTTACGCGGGCGCAACGGTTGGGCCGATCGCCTTCCACGACGATGCCGCCCGAGGCGCAGGCGCGAACGCAGCGACCGCAGCCGATACAGGCTTCGCTATCGATAATCAGTCCGCTCATCTATGCCATCCCCTCGATAATCTTGGCAAGTTTTGCCGCCTGCTCGGACGCCGTTCCGTCAACGGCCTCGCACGTTTGGTCGCGGTCGGGCACAAACGACCGCAC
>JAIJJM010000138.1 GCA_022728415.1 Collinsella sp.
TAGGTGAACGTTCACCTAACCATCACGGGGTGAACGGTAGATTTTGGGGGTTTAACGGTTGTCTTCGGGAAACTGTATCCCGTTCTGAGCGCTGATTCTGGGACACAGTTTCCGCTAGAGCTTCATTGGGAAAGTGTGTCCCACTCTGAGCCCCAATTCCGGGACACAGTTTCCCACCGTTGCTGAATACTCTCAAAAATGCACGTCGCTACCGGGGTACCCGCCCAGACCGGTTAGATGCCCGCAAGCTTGCAGTAACGATCGACGTTGCTGGCAAACACCATCTCCACGGCACCCTTTTGCACGGGGTCCGCAGGCGTTTTACCCCACAGCAAGTAATCGCCCAGCGTCTTGGCACCGCGGTAGGCCAAACCCACCGGGTCCTTGTAGACGATATTGGTAAAGATACCGCGACGCAGGGCAAGCGCGCTCTCGGGGAACAGGTCATTGCCGATCACCATGACCTCGCCAGCCTTGTTGGCCGAGACGAGCGTGTCGGCCACCAGCTCGGAGCCCACAGCGAACACGCTGCAGATGAGCTCGGGAGCCTCCGAGCTGCTGAGTCGGGCCTTCAGTTCGCGCTCAAGCTGCTTAACCTGGGCATGCGCGCCCGTCAGGTCCTCGACCTGCCAGGGAACATTGTGGTCGCGCAGGTAATTGTGGAAGGCGCGGGCGGTCAGATAGTGCGAATCGGTATAGGGGTCACCTGCCAGCAGCAGCACGCGGGCATCGGCACCGGAAGCGTGGACCAAATTTGCCGCTTGCTCGGCCATCAGGCTGCCCGCCGTTGAATAATCGGCCAAGCTGGCGCCCAAACGGTCGAAATGCGGACGGTCGCCATCGACGAGCTCAATTGCCACACCCGCCTCGGCAATCTGCTCCAGTAAATGGGTCGCACGATCGTCGCCCGGGACGTAAGCAAGCAAGCCATCGATCTTCTCGCCCACCTGCAGACGCTCATCGATATGCTCGAGTGCATCGGCATAGCCGCCGACGACAAACTCAACGCGCTCGATGCTAATGCCCTGGTCGATGACCTCCTGCTCAAAGCGATTGCAACCTTCCCACAGGTAACGATAGAAGTAAGCGCCCTCGCGCGATGCGCACGGCAGGCAAAACACCAGGTTGATATCCTTACGACGCAGGCTCGAAGCGCTCGTGTTGCGGTGATAGCCCATTTCTTCGGCCTTATCGTTAACTTTGGCGCGCACGGACTCGCTCACGCCGGCCTTGCCCGTCAGAGCTTTGTGCACGGTATTGATGGAAACGCCGAGCTCGGCGGCTATGTCCTTCATGGTTACGCGAGCGCTCATAGAGTTACTCCGGTGTTGGAAAGTTGCTAATTAACAATACGGTTAACGATACCCCAAAATCACCCGTTTACTCCCCATGCCTGTCCCCAAATGCGAAAAACGCCCCGCGAACGGATGCTCGCGAGGCGTTTGAGACCGGGTTTTGCTACTGAACGCCGCGACCCAGGTCTTCGGCAATCTTATCCACGCCTTTAAGCGCGGCGCAGGTCTTTTTGTTGGAGCAATGCCCCGTACAAACGCCACCCTGGGCGCAGTCGGCGCAGGTGCCCTTGCGGTGGATGCGCACGCATACCGCGACAAACGCAATACCGATAACAGCCAGCACAACAATATCGATAGGTGCCATAACAAGCCTCCTCTAGTTAACCGCCTCTTACTTTACTCCAACTCCCACCCGCCAAAAAGGGACAGGTTAATTTCGGTCGGTTTTATCTGCAGAAACGCCACATCTCCCCCACCAAAAGCCCGAATGTCGCTAGGACACTCGGGCTCGTGGAAAGGGGTTATCCTTATTCGGACTTAAGCGGAAACTGTGGCGGAAGCAGTGTTGGTCTCGTCCTCGTCGGTCCATGCATGTTTGGGCATGGGGCGGAAGATCTGGAAGAGCATCGCAGCCAGCAGCACAATGGCCACAACCGTCCAGATACCAAACTGACCTAGAACAAGCAAGTTGTAGAACTGGTTGATGAACAGGCCGATGACCCAGGCAAAGGCGCACTCGTAGCCGAGGGCAATCGCGGTCCACTTGCCGGAGTCCATCTGGTTGCGGATGGTACCCATAGCGGCAAAGCACGGAGCGCACAGCAGGTTGAACGCGCCAAAGGCGACGCAAGCGCCCATGGTGGGGAACATGCCGGCAAACGCGGTCCACAGGCTCGGGTCGGTCTCGGCGGCGTCGGCAACGGACAGCAGCGAACCGGCGGTGGCAACGACGTTCTCCTTAGCGACAAGGCCAGAGACAGTCAGCGCGGTGGCCTGCCAGGTGCTAAAGCCGAGCGGGGCGAAAATCCAAGCGACCAGGTTACCGAGCATGGCAAGCACGGAGTAGTCCATGAACTCCTCGGGAATGCCGTCCATTGCGGGCAGGAAGCCAAAGGAACCGTTGTAGCTACCAAAGTTGGAAAGGAACCAAACGACGACGGTGGATGCGAAGATGACCGTACCGGCCTTCTTGATAAAGGCCCAGCAGCGCTCCCACACGTGCAGCGCCCAAGAGCGGATCGCCGGGAAGTGGTAGGCAGGAAGCTCCATAACGAACGGCGTCGGGCGACCGGCGAAGAGCTTGGTCTTCTTGAGCATGAGGCCCGAGGCGATGACGGCAAAGACGCCCAGGAAGTAGAAGAGCGGGCTGATCCACGCCGCGGTGGTGGAAGAATCGCCGATGATGGAGCCCATGAGCAGGGCGATGATCGGCAGCTTGGCGCCACAGGGGATGAACGTGGTGGTCATGACCGTCATGCGGCGGTCCTTCTCGTTCTCGATGGTCTTGGTGGCCATGACACCCGGGACGCCGCAGCCCGAGGACACAAGCATGGGGATAAAGGACTTACCGGACAGGCCGAAGCGGCGAAACACGCGGTCCATGATAAAGGCGACGCGGGCCATGTAGCCGCAGTCCTCCAGGAAGGACAACATCACAAAGAGCAGGAACATCTGCGGGACGAAGCCGAAGATAGCGCCCAGGCCGGCGACGATGCCGTCGCAGACCAGCGAATCGACCAGGCCTCCGTCCTCAGTGCCGCCAGCCACAAGGGCGTCGTGCACCATGGTGGTGATACCCGGGACATAGGGGCCGTACTGTGCCGGGTCGACCGAGTCGGCATTGTCGCCCGCAGCTTCGACAGCTGCGTCGTAGGCGTCGCGGCCCTGACCGAGCACATACCAGCCGTCGGTGCCGAAGAGCTGGTCGTTGGTGAAGTCGGTCACCGTGCCGCCCAAGGTAGAAACGGCGATGTAGTACACGCAGAACATGATGACCACAAAGATCGGCAGGCCCAGAATACGGTTGGTAACCACGTAGTCGATTTTCTCGGAGGTGCTCATCTTGGCCGGAGCCTTGGTGAGGCACTCATCGATGATGTGCGCGATGACGCCATAGCGCTCACCGGTGATGATGGACTCGGCATCGTCGTCGCAATCCTGCTCGCACTGAGCGACCAGCTCCTCCACGCGAGCGGCCTTCTCCTTGGTGAGGTTGATGAGTTTGCAGGCGTCCGTATCACGCTCGAACAGCTTGACGGCGTAATAGCGGCGCTTGTTGGCCGGAACGCTCGCCGGCAGGTTGTTCTCGATGTGGTCCAGAACGTCCTCGATGGAGGAGTCGAACTTGTGCTCCGGCACCTGGCCCTTGGAAGCAGCGGACTTTTTGACCTGCTCGAACAGCTCCTTAATACCCTTGTTCTTAAGGGCCGAAATCATCATGACCGGGCAGCCGAGCTTCTTGGACAGTTTGGCGGTGTCGATCTTGTCACCGTTCTTCTCGACCAAATCGGCCATATTGAGGGCAACGACCACGGGCAGGCCGGTCTCGATAACCTGAAGCGCCAGGTACAGGTTGCGCTCGAGGTTGGTGGCGTCGACCACTTGGACGACAACATCGGGCTCGCCGCTCATGAGGTAATCGCGCGAGCATTGCTCCTCGGGGCTGTAGGGGGAAAGCGAGTAGATGCCGGGGAGGTCCGTGATGGTAACGTTCTTGTCGCTTAGGAGCTTGGCTTCTTTTTTCTCAACCGTGACACCGGGCCAGTTGCCAACGTAGCCGTTAGCGCCGGTAATCAGGTTGAAAAGCGTGGTCTTGCCGCAGTTGGGGTTACCCGCCAGCGCGACATGGATCTGAGAATCCGCCATTCAATCCTTCTTCCTTGTGTGCCCGCGCTGCTTTCTCCGGGCGGGCTGGATAATGTGCTTCAAAGTTGCAGCATTAAGTTAGAAAAACCTAACTTTATCTGCAGAAATATACGCCGGAGCCCTTACTGGACCTCGACGACGGCCGCCTCTTCCTTGCGAATGGAAAGCTCGTAGCCGCGTACGTTGATCTCGATCGGATCACCGAGCGGTGCAACCTTCACGACCTTAAACGAAGTGCCCTTGATGAGCCCCAGGTCCATAAGGTGGCGACGAAGCGCACCCTCACCGTGAAGCTTGACGATGGTAGAGCTCTCGCCCACCTTAACGTCACCCAACGTCTTCATTTACTTGTCCCCCTTTCAGTGCGTACAGAAATACCGTCGACTAACCGACGGTCATGATGTGCATGGCCACCTTGGAATCAATGCCAAAGCGTGCGCCCAGCACCGTGACGATGATATTGGCGCCACTCGAGCTCACCACGTGGACCTCGTTGCCCTCGACAAAGCCGAGGTCCTTGAGGTGGTGTTTCATGTCCTCATTGCCCTTTACACGAGACACGCGCACGGTTTCGCCCGCTTTTACCATCGAAAGCGGCATGGCCGGCACCTGCGGTCCACAAGACATGAGCGGCTCCTAACGTCAGTTCGTCCTCAACATCGGCGTGATAAAAGTTAACCACGTCTATGTTCGCTTTAGTAAACTAGCACGTGATTAACTTTTTGGAAAGGGTCCCCATTCAGATTTCGAAAAAGTTTCCTATACGAAACAAAAAGACGCGGCAAAGAGCTGTCCTTTGCCGCGCCCTGTCATGCTTAGAGCGAGAGGTTTCTGATCGACGTAACGCAGGAAGCCTCGTCTACGCCCGAAACGCGGAAGATGATGTCCTCGCCGCAGTCGCCATAGAGAGCCATGAGGCCCATCACGTCGCGACCGTCGGTATGACGGTCGCCGATGCTGACCGACACGTCGCTACGATGCTTGGCGATGATGTCGTAGAGCAGCGCGACCGGGCGGGCATGCAGTCCCAACGGATCTTTAATCGTCTTCGTGAACTCGACCATGTCCCCTCCCACGACATCGCACATTCGGCCGGCAAACCCAGCCACGTGGTAGCTATTGTACGTTACCGGCGCGCACCCCCGTCCCACAAAAAACGAGGGAAGGCGCGCGTCCTTCCCTCGTTGCGGGCAATATGTAAGCTGTTCGTCTACATCAGGCGCAGGCTGACGTCCTTGAGTTGGGCGCCACTAACGGCACTCGGGGCGCCCGACATGAGGTCGGAGCCGCTGGCCGTCTTGGGGAACGCCATGACGTCGCGGATGGAATCGGAGCCGGTAAGCAGCATGCACACGCGGTCCAGGCCCAGAGCAAAGCCGCCCATCGGGGGCGCACCAAACTTGAGCGCCTCCATGAGGAAGCCGAACTGCAACTCGGCGCGCTCCTCGGTAAAGCCCAGGAGCTTGAGCATGGACATCTGCATCTCGGCGTTGTGGATACGCATACCGCCGCCGCCGGCCTCAAAGCCGTCCATGACAAAGTCGTAGGTGCACGAACCGGCTGCCAGCGGGTCGGCCTCGATCTTGGCGATTTCGGTCTCGGTCGGCAGGGTAAAGGGCTGATGCTCGGCAGCGTAAGCCTTGCGGTCCTCATCCCAGTGGAACAGCGGGAAGTTGACGACCCACAGGAAGTCGTGGCCCTCGCGCTTGATCTCGAGCGCATTGGCCATGTGCGAACGCATACCGCCCAGGATCTCGTCGGAGAGCAGGCGCGGACCGGCGGCGAACATCACAAGGTCGCCGGGCTCGACGTCCATGCGCTCGCGCAGAGCGGCCATCTCCTCGTCCGAGAAGAACTTGACGATGGGGCTGTTAATGGAGCCGTCCTCGCGGAAAGCGATCCAAGCCAGGCCCTTGGCGCCAAACGTGGAGGCCACGCCGGCGAGCTTATCGATCTTGGCGCGTGCCCAGGCACCGGCGCCCTTGGCGTTGATGGCCTTGAC
>JAIJJM010000139.1 GCA_022728415.1 Collinsella sp.
TGAAGGTGCCGTTGAGGTTGATATCGATGGTGCGACGCCACTCGGTGTCATCGATCTCGTCGAACTTCTTGGTGCTGATGACACCAGCGCAGTTGATCAGGATGTTGGTTTGCGGCAGGTCCGTAAAAATCTGCTCGACGGTCTCGCGCGCCTTAGGCGCATCGGCAACATCGAGCTGATAGAATCTGTTGCCCTCGCCAAGCTCGGCCACAGCAGCCTCGCCCTTAGCTGCGTTCCTTGCGATGAGCGCGACATGTCCGCCGCCCGCGACGATGCCCTTGGCGATCTCGAGGCCAATGCCCTGAGTGCCGCCCGTGACAATCGCGGTCTTGCCCGTGAAGTCAAATGCCATGACTCCATCCCCCTTTATGTAAGGTGTCTCCTTGCGGAAAGTTGGAGCATCACACGTGACGATTATATGAGCCCCAGTCGTCATGGTGGTGACACCCCTCGCCAACCGCGTGCATGATAGTACTTTGAAACGCTTCATCGATTAAAATATTTTAAGTCTTTATGCGCTCTTTATCTTGCCTAGCGGCCAAGTAGTTTTTTTTGGGACATGCCTCAAAATCTGCCGGTTAGGGTGCGCGTACATGGGTATCATCTTTCACTGAAAATAGTTTCTAGTGTTAGGGATTTTCAGTGGAAGATACCGATTTCCATGAGCTTGGGCGTCAGCTCTTAACTGAGTTTGGCAGCATGCATCAGCGCATTTCGCGCTTTGCGGACAAAGCTCTCGGCGGCGAGATGGCTGTCATGCGCGCCCTCATACTCGCTGGCGGTTCGCTCACGCCGAGCGAACTCGCTGATCGCGCCTGGGTCTCAAACGCCCGCATCGCCAATATCCTACGCGCTCTCGAAGCCAAGGGCTGGGTTGAGCGTGAGCACTCAAAGACCGACCGTCGTCGCGTACACGTCACGGTGACCGACAAGGGATTCCATGATCTCGAAATCAAGCGTCGGGAATTCGAGGACCGCACCGCAGCCTTCCTCGAGCAGCTCGGCGAAACAGATACCCAAGAGATGGTGCGCCTTCTAAGGCGTCTCAACGAAATTATCGACCGCAATCAAGAAAGGAGAGATACCGAGTGAGGATTCTCAAGCTCTTTAAAAAGCATGTCCTGGCACTGTTCGCAGCTATCGTACTTATCGTAATCAGCTGCAACGCCGATCTGGCGCTGCCTACCTATATGAGCGACATCGTCGACGTGGGCGTGCAGCAAGGCGGCATCGCCTCGCCCGTGCCCGACACCATTCGCGCCGAATCGCTCGACGACCTCGAACTCTTTATGAGCGCCAAGGACGCCAAGACAGTAGAAGCTGCGTTTGGCAAGGCAGACAAAAACGGCATTCGCACGTACAGGGGCACCGAGGAGGAGCGTGCCGACGGCGGCAAGATTACCGACATTATGAGCCTGCCCGAGACCGTCGTCCTTTCGCTTAACCAGGGCATCGATGCCAGCTCCATGGGCGACATGATGGACACGTCCAGCGAGGAGGGCAACAACGCCGCCCCGTCCATGCCCACCCCCGAGCAGATAGCAGCGATGACGCCCGAGCAGCTCGCCGAGATGCAGCAGAAGGCCGCAGCGGCGCAGAATATGCAAAAGCAGATTGATGCCGACGGCGGTAAGATCACCATGAAGAGCCTGCGTCTAGGTATCGAGGGCGGTCTGGTAGACCAAAGCAAGCTCGTCGAGGGCGCCAATGAGATGGCGGACAAAATGGGCTCCATGTCGGGGTCCATTGTCACCCAGCGCGCCGTGACCTACGTGCAAGAAGAGTACAAGGCGCAGGGTATCGACCCCGCCGACGTGCAGAACGCCTACCTGGGCCGCATGGCGACCACGATGTTTGGTCTGTGTCTGGTGTCGCTGGTCGCCACCATCCTGACCGGTGCCGTGGCTTCGCGCACCGCCTGCTCCATCGCCCGCGATCTGCGCCGTGAGACCTTCAACAAGGTTATGCACTTCTCGCCGGCCGAGGTAGGCAAGTTTAGCCAGGCCTCGCTCATCACCCGCTGCACCAACGACATTCAGCAGATTCAGATGGCCGCAACCCTGTTTATCCGCATGTGCCTACTGGCGCCCGTCATGGGCATCGTCGCCGTCATGCGCGTCCTGGCCAACCACACCGGCCTGGAGTGGACCATCGCCGTGGCCATCATCGCGGTCTCGGCCGTCGTCGGCGTGCTTATGGGCCTCACCATGCCCAAGTTCAAAAAGATGCAGAGCTTTGTGGACCGCGTGAACCTTACCGCGCGCGAGCTGCTCGACGGCCTTATGCCCATCCGCTCGTTCAACCGCGAGGAGCATGAACTCGAGCGTTTTGACCAGGCTTCGCTCGACCTGATGACCACGCAGCTCTACACCAACCGCGCCATGAGCTTTATGATGCCGCTCATGATGCTCGTCATGAACTGCATCACCGTGCTTATCGTCTGGTTTGGCGCGCAGGGCGTGTCCGACGGCGTGATGCAGGTCGGCAACATGATGGCGTTTATCTCCTACACCATGCAGATCGTCATGGCGTTTATGATCCTCACCATGGTTTCGGTCATCCTGCCCCGTGCCGAGGTCGCAGCCGAGCGCGTGGAAGAAGTCATCACCTGCCCCACGAGTATCAACGACCCCGTCTCGCCCAAACTGCCCGCGGCCAGCGCGCCGCGCGGTGAGCTCACCTTCCGCGACGTGAGCTTCCAGTATCCCGATGCCCGCGCCGACGTCATCAGCGGCGTGAACTTCACCACGCATGCCGGTCAGATGCTCGGCATCATTGGCTCCACGGGCTCGGGCAAGTCCACGCTCGTGCAGCTGATTCCGCGCCTGTACGACGTCACGGGCGGCAGCATTTCGCTCGACGGCATCGACGTGCGCGACATGACCCTTTCCGAGCTTCGCCGCCGCATTGGTTACATCCCGCAGCAGGGGCGTCTGTTCTCGGGCACTGTCGAGAGCAACCTCAAGTTTGCCGGCGACATGGTGAGCGACGAGGACGTGCACGAGGCCGCGCACATCGCCCAAGCCGAGGACTTTATCGCCGAGCGCGAGGGCGGCTACGACTCCCCCATCAGCCAGGGTGGCTCCAATGTCTCGGGCGGCCAGCGCCAGCGCCTGGCCATCGCCCGCGCCCTGGCCAAAAAGCCCGAGGTCGTGGTGTTCGATGACTCGTTTAGCGCCCTCGACTACAAGACCGACGCTCGCCTGCGCGAAGAGCTGGCTAAAAACGTCACCGACGCTGCGCTCGTGGTCGTGGCCCAGCGCATCGCGACCATCATGCACGCCGACCAGATCATCGTGCTCGACGACGGCCACGTGGTGGGCACCGGCACGCACGAGGAACTGCTGCACAGCTGCCCGGCGTACCTGGAAATCGCGCAGTCGCAGCTTTCTGCCGAGGAGCTGGGGCTTACCCAAGAAGAAATTGCAGCCGTTATGAAAGGAGGCGAGCGCTAATGGCAGACGAGACCAAGACTCAGATTCCCAAGCCCACCCGCCAGCGTGGTCCCATGGGCCGCATGGGTGGCATGGGCCGCGGCGAAAAGCCCAAGGACTTTAAGGGCACCATGAGGCAGCTGCTCGGCTATATCGGTCAACACAAGGTTGCCGTGCTTGCCGCCGTCGCCTTTGCCGTGTGCTCGGTCGTCTTTAACATTGTGGGACCCAAGGTGCTCGGCCAGGTCACCACCAAACTGTTCGAAGGCCTGGTCGCCAAGGTCAACGGTACCGGCGATGTCGACTTTGCCTGGATCGCCAAGACGCTCGGCTTTTTGCTCTGCCTGTATCTGGCGAGCTCTGTCTGCAGCCTCATCCAGGGCTGGCTCATGACCGGCGTCACGCAAAAGATTTGCTACCGCATGCGCAAGGAGATCGCCGCCAAGATCGCCGTCGTTCCGATGAGTTACTTCAACGGCCACAGCAAGGGAGACGTGCTCAGCCGCATCACCAACGACGTCGATACGCTCGGCCAGTCGCTCAACCAGAGCGTGACGCAGCTCATCACGTCGGTGACGCAGATTATCGGCGTGCTCGTCATGATGCTTTCGATCAGCCTGCCGCTTACCGGCGTCACCGTGCTCACGCTGCCGGCAGCAGCGATTATCCTGGCTGTGATGATTCACTTCTCGCAGCCGTACTTCCGAGAGCAGCAGCAGGTTCTGGGCACCGTCAACGGCATTATCGAGGAAGACTTTGCCGGCCAGAACGTCATCCAGGTGTTCGACCGCGCTGAGGCCTCGATCGAGGAGTTCGACCGTCAAAACGACCGACTGTTTGTGAGCGGCTGGCGCTCGCAGTTCCTGTCGGGCCTGATGATGCCGCTTATGAGCTTGGTGGGCAACATGGGCTACGTGGGCGTCGTCGTGGTGGGCGCGCAGCTCGCGCTGACCGGCAATGCCACGCCCGGCGACATCCAGAGTTTTATCCAGTACGTTCGCAACTTTACGCAACCCGTGCAGCAGCTGGGCAACGTGAGCAACACGATGCAGTCGATGGCCGCTGCCACCGAGCGCGTATTTGAGTTCCTGGCCGCGCCCGAGGAGGAGCAGAAGGCCGACGCGCAGATTCCCGAGAAGCGCCCCGGCCATGTGGAGTTCGACCATGTCAAGTTTGGCTACACGCCCGACAAGACCATCATCCACGACTTTAGCTGCGAGGCGCAGCCCGGCCAGACCATCGCCATCGTCGGCCCCACCGGCGCTGGCAAGACCACGCTCATCAAGCTGCTGCAGCGCTTTTACGATGTGGATGGCGGTTCGCTACGTGTCGAGGGCATTGACGTGCGCGATTGGGACCGCGCGGCACTGCGCGGCGAGTTTGCCATGGTGCTGCAGGATACCTGGCTGTTCAACGGCACGATCCGCGAGAACATTCGCTACGGACGTCCCGACGCGAGCGATGCCGAGGTCGAAGCCGCTGCACGCGCCGCACGCTGCGACCACTTTATCCATACGCTCGCCGGCGGCTACGACTTTATGATCAATGAGGAGGGCACTAACCTGTCGCAGGGTCAGCGCCAGCTCGTAACCATCGCCCGTGCCATTTTGGCCGACCGCCCGGCGCTAATTCTGGACGAGGCGACCTCCAACGTCGACACCCGTACCGAGGAGCTCATCCAGCGCGCCATGGATGCGCTGATGCAGGGCCGCACGAGCTTTGTCATCGCGCACCGCCTGTCCACGATCCGCAACGCCGACGTGATCCTAGTAATCCGCGACGGCGACATCGTCGAGAAGGGCACGCACGACGAGCTGCTCGCCCAGGGCGGCTTCTACGCCGACCTGTACAACTCGCAATTCGACGAAGCGGCGTAGATTCGGCCGCAGGAGACGAATGACGCCCGAGAACGGGGGCGCAGGACAACCTGCGCCCCCGTTTTTTGTCCACGGCACTCGAATTAGCTCTCTTGGGGCCCGATTGACAGCCCCTTCCGGACCCTGTAACCAAAAAGGGTCAAATATGAGTACTGTTACATTTTTAGTAGCAGCCAAAACCGCCTCAAATGACCTTTTTACGGCCTCTAAACGCCTTCAAATGAATCAAAATGCCCGTTAGTATGCTTCTATGTGCCAACATTAATGAACATATTTGCTGTTGTGTCTATTATCTTGTAAGCTCGATATGATACTACGCCAGCAACAGTACTCATATTTGCCATTTTTTGTCCACGGGGTATGCCGCAGAAGATCCAACTTGCTCCAGCATGCCGTACGCCGGCCCTCCCCTCCCGGCGAGTGCCGACATTTTCCCAGATAAAACCGACCAAAATAAACCTGTCCCTTTTCGGCAGGTTTCGGGGTAACGAGGTCTTGCACTTTAGCGTGCGACAGCGGATAATGCCGTGCATTCGACAATTCACGCTTTGACTTATTTGATTGAGGAGGCCCCTATGTCCATGGAATTCAAACGCAGGCTGCCGATCCCTATGGAGATTCGCGAGGAAATGCCGCTTTCGGCCGAGCTTACCGCCAAAAAGCAGGCATTTGACGCCGAGGTCGCCAAAGTCTTTACCGGCGAGGACGCACGCAAGGTGCTTATCATCGGCCCGTGCTCTGCCGACCGTGAGGATTCGGTGCTTGAGTACATGAACCGACTGGCCAAGACCGCCGAGGAGGTCAAGGACAAGCTCATCATCATTC
>JAIJJM010000140.1 GCA_022728415.1 Collinsella sp.
TCCCCTGGGCGAAATGCGCCTGGTAAGCAGAGTTTTTGAAATGTAAGGCCTTTGAATAAGACAAAAGGCTGCCTCATCGCTAACTTTGCAACAGTGCCAGCCACTACGCTGACCCGGTTGATTTCAGAGGTAAGGGAAAAGGCGACGTTGCGCCTGTGGAACAAACTGGCACTGATACCGTCAGCCGAACAGCGTTCACAGCTGGAGATGCTGCTGGGGCCAACTGATTGCAGCCGCCTGTCTTTACTGGAATCACTGAAAAAGGGCCCTGTGACCATCAGTGGTCCGGCGTTTAATGAAGCAATTGAACGCTGGAAAACTCTGAACGATTTTGGCCTGCATGCTGAAAACCTGAGTACACTCCCGGCTGTGCGCCTGAAAAATCTCGCACGTTATGCTGGTATGACTTCGGTGTTCAATATTGCCAGGATGTCACCGCAGAAAAGGATGGCGGTTCTGGTTGCCTTTGTCCTTGCATGGGAAACGCTGGCGCTGGATGATGCATTGGACGTTCTGGACGCCATGCTGGCCGTTATCATCCGTGACGCCAGAAAGATTGGGCAGAAAAAACGGCTCCGCTCGCTGAAGGATCTGGATAAATCTGCATTGGCGCTCGCCAGCGCATGTTCGTACCTGCTGAAAGAAGAAACACCGGACGAATCGATTCGTGCTGAGGTGTTCAGCTACATCCCAAGGCAAAAGCTGGCTGAAATCATCACGCTTGTCCGTGAAATTGCCCGGCCCTCAGACGATAATTTTCATGAAGAAATGGTGGAGCAGTACGGGCGCGTTCGTCGTTTCCTGCCCCATCTGCTGAATACCGTTAAATTTTCATCCGCACCTGCCGGGGTTACCACTCTGAATGCCTGTGACTACCTCAGCCGGGAGTTCAGCTCACGGCGGCAGTTTTTTGACGACGCACCAACGGAAATTATCAGTCGGTCATGGAAACGGCTGGTGATTAACAAGGAAAAACATATCACCCGCAGGGGATACACGCTCTGCTTTCTCAGTAAACTGCAGGATAGTCTGAGGCGGAGGGATGTCTACGTTACCGGCAGTAACCGGTGGGGAGATCCTCGTGCAAGATTACTACAGGGTGCTGACTGGCAGGCAAACCGGATTAAGGTTTATCGTTCTTTGGGGCACCCGACAGACCCGCAGGAAGCAATAAAATCTCTGGGTCATCAGCTTGATAGTCGTTACAGACAGGTTGCTGCACGTCTTTGCGAAAATGAGGCTGTCGAACTCGATGTTTCTGGCCCGAAGCCCCGGTTGACAATTTCTCCCCTCGCCAGTCTTGATGAGCCGGACAGTCTGAAACGACTGAGCAAAATGATCAGTGATCTACTCCCTCCGGTGGATTTAACGGAGTTGCTGCTCGAAATTAACGCCCATACCGGATTTGCTGATGAGTTTTTCCATGCTAGTGAAGCCAGTGCCAGAGTTGATGATCTGCCCGTCAGCATCAGCGCCGTGCTGATGGCTGAAGCCTGCAATATCGGTCTGGAACCACTGATCAGATCAAATGTTCCTGCACTGACCCGACACCGGCTGAACTGGACAAAAGCGAACTATCTGCGGGCTGAAACTATCACCAGCGCTAATGCCAGACTGGTTGATTTTCAGGCAACGCTGCCACTGGCACAGATATGGGGTGGAGGAGAAGTGGCATCTGCAGATGGAATGCGCTTTGTTACGCCAGTCAGAACAATCAATGCCGGACCGAACCGCAAATACTTTGGTAATAACAGAGGGATCACCTGGTACAACTTTGTGTCCGATCAGTATTCCGGCTTTCATGGCATCGTTATACCGGGGACGCTGAGGGACTCTATCTTTGTGCTGGAAGGTCTTCTGGAACAGGAGACCGGGCTGAATCCAACCGAAATTATGACCGATACAGCAGGTGCCAGCGAACTTGTCTTTGGCCTTTTCTGGCTGCTGGGATACCAGTTTTCTCCACGCCTGGCTGATGCCGGTGCTTCGGTTTTCTGGCGAATGGACCATGATGCCGACTATGGCGTGCTGAATGATATTGCCAGAGGGCAATCAGATCCCCGAAAAATAGTCCTTCAGTGGGACGAAATGATCCGGACCGCTGGCTCCCTGAAGCTGGGCAAAGTACAGGTTTCAGTGCTGGTCCGTTCATTGCTGAAAAGTGAACGTCCTTCCGGACTGACTCAGGCAATCATTGAAGTGGGGCGCATCAACAAAACGCTGTATCTGCTTAATTATATTGATGATGAAGATTACCGCCGGCGCATTCTGACCCAGCTTAATCGGGGAGAAAGTCGCCATGCCGTTGCCAGAGCCATCTGTCACGGTCAAAAAGGTGAGATAAGAAAACGATATACCGACGGTCAGGAAGATCAACTGGGCACACTGGGGCTGGTCACTAACGCCGTCGTGTTATGGAACACTATTTATATGCAGGCAGCCCTGGATCATCTCCGGGCGCAGGGTGAAACACTGAATGATGAAGATATCGCACGCCTCTCCCCGCTTTGCCACGGACATATCAATATGCTCGGCCATTATTCCTTCACGCTGGCAGAACTGGTGACCAAAGGACATCTGAGACCATTAAAAGAGGCGTCAGAGGCAGAAAACGTTGCTTAACGTGAGTTTTCGTTCCACTGAGCGTCAGACCCCTAAAATCCTGATGCTGATGTAGTCCCGTTTTATCGTCATCACGAAGCTTTCTGCTATGCCATTGCTTTCCGGGCTTCGCACTGCTGTCGTACAAGGCTCCAGTCCCAGCAACCGGGCGAACGCCGGCACTGTTGGCAACTGCCTTCCGAAGCGTTTTTCCACCGCACCCAGCATGACATCCTGCACCGTTTCTTTGTCATAGCCTCCGGTGCTCGCTGCCCAGTCAATGATCTCCCTGTCGCAGCAGTCCTGCGCGAAGGTCACCCGCAGCTTTTCGCCATTATCACAGCGGAACTCAAAGCCATCTGAGCACCAGCGCCGGTTACTTTCCGCTACTGCTACGCGCCCCTTATGGGCCCGCTTACGGCAAGGATCAGCGGGTTTACGTTCAAGAAGCAGATTATGCGTTCTCATAATGCGATACACCCGCTTTGCATTAACCACAGGCAGGCCGTCCCGCTCCGACTCCCGTCGCAGCAGCGCCCACACACGGCGATAACCATACGTCGGCAGGTCAGCCACCGCCATGTTTATCCGGGACAATACGGTGGTATCGTCAGAACGGGGCTGCCGTCTGCGATCCTGTCAGTCAGATGGCCGGTGAACCCGAATGCTCAACTGCGCACGCGACACGCCAAGACTTCTGCAAACGTCGCTTATTCGTCGTTCCCAGGCAACGAGGGCGCATGCGCAATCCATTTTTTTGCCCGGCCGAACTCCACGGCCTCTTTGAGTATCTCGGCTTCCATCGTCTTTTTGCCCAGAAGGCGCTGGAGTTCGCGAATTTGCTTATTGGCGGCAGCGAGTTCGGAGGCCGGCACCACTTCCTCGCCCGATGCAACAGCCGTCAGTGAACCGTCTTAATATTGCTTGCGCCATTTGAATATCTGGTTTGCATTGATGCCATGCAGGCGCGCGACATGAGACACGGTCATACCGGGCTCCATAGTCTGCTGAATAATGGCAATTTTTTCCTGCGGTGTACGACGCCGACGCCGCTCAGGTCCTGATAACACTTCAACCATCTTATCGTTCTGACTGGTATTAAACATAGTTCCAAGACTACCTCTTATTTTAAGAGAGTCGAAGTGTCTGGTGATCTATGGGGCCAGTCTAGCCCTCTTCCAAGTGTAGGGAGATATAGTCAAAGTTTGCTTCTCCGCCGATGAGTCCGCCCTGCGTCGGATAGTCCGATTTTTTACCGGCGAAGCACGGCTCTCCTAACCCTATCTAAAGCGAATAACTTTTTTCAACAGGGCCGCGTGCCAATGCAAGAGCGATAGGCGCTCTACGCGCCAATTTGACCACTTAAAACAGGTAAATTGAGGGGTTGTAATGTGTTGATGTAACAGGCTTTTATTTTAATGTCTTGGCATATGTATAATGGTAGTCTAGCCCTCCTTTCAACAAGGAGTACTCATGGAAACCTACAATCATACATATCGGCACCACAACTTTTCACATAAAGACTTAAGTGATCTCACCTTCACCGCTTGCACATTCATTCGCAGCGACTTTCGACGTGCTAACTTGCGTGATACGACATTCGTCAACTGCAAGTTCATTGAACAGGGTGATATCGAAGGCTGCCACTTTGATGTCGCAGATCTTCGTGATGCAAGTTTCCAACAATGCCAACTTGCGATGGCAAACTTCAGTAATGCCAATTGCTACGGTATAGAGTTCCGTGCGTGTGATTTAAAAGGTGCCAACTTTTCCCGAACAAACTTTGCCCATCAAGTGAGTAATCGTATGTACTTTTGCTCAGCATTTATTTCTGGATGTAATCTTTCCTATGCCAATATGGAGAGGGTTTGTTTAGAAAAATGTGAGTTGTTTGAAAATCGCTGGATAGGAACGAACCTAGCGGGTGCATCACTGAAAGAGTCAGACTTAAGTCGAGGTGTTTTTTCCGAAGATGTCTGGGGGCAATTTAGCCTACAGGGTGCCAATTTATGCCACGCCGAACTCGACGGTTTAGATCCCCGCAAAGTCGATACATCAGGTATCAAAATTGCAGCCTGGCAGCAAGAACTGATTCTCGAAGCACTGGGTATTGTTGTTTATCCTGACTAATTGCTTTGATGTGTGATTTTAAACGCTCAAATTTATAAAACGAATAATATTGTCAACCTTGCAATAATAGACATAGGGACAACCATGTATAAATTTTTACCCTCAGGCGTCTTCACAATAGAGCCATATAGCAGTGGGTCACTTAGTGGGCTTAATTTTTCCATTAAAGATAATATTAATATTGCTCAGTATAAAACATCATATGGTAGCCCATCTTGGCAAGTAAACATAAGGCTGCCATTTATAAGGCACTGTTGCAAAAATGTGGAGGTGATAGGGGTACTACGCCGGAACCCCAGATTTTTCCGTCCGTTCAAATTATCCACGGTTGAGCAGCTTGATCCCGTCCGCCCGCAGTTGACCAACAGGGGAAATATGCCTGTACAAAGTTTGCCGGGTTATCCCAAGTTCCTGGCATAGCGTACTGACCTTTGTTTCTGATTGTCCCATTGATGCCATTGCCAGTCGCAGTTTGACTGGCGTCATTTTATAAGGTCGGCCGCCGTTCCGCCCACGGGCTCTTGCTGATGCCAGACCTGCAGTCGTTCTTTCAGCAATCAGTTCGCGCTCAAACTCCGCCAGTGCGGCAAAGATACCGAAGACAAGCTTGCCAGCGGCCGTTGTTGTGTCGATAGTCGCCCCGTGACCGGTCAGCACTTTCAGACCGGTCCCCCTCGCGGTCAGGTCGTGCACTGTATTAATGAGATGACGAAGATCACGACCGAGGCGGTCCAGCTTCCATACGACCGAGAGCATAAAAAATATTGGGGCAGCGTGAGCTATGCTGCCATCGCTGGTCCCTTCCCGTCACTTTGAAAACCCGGATACCAGCAGACAAATTTATCCTGCAGTTCGTTATTCAAAACGGCGGTCCGGGTCTGTAACAAATAATGAGCCCCTTTTCTGCTCCACTGCATCTGCTGCTTTTTGGCCATTCGTCTGGCGATCACTTCATTGATCGTGGATTCCACAAACGCGGTTGATACCGGCTCTCCGTACCGACGCATTTCGCCGTAGTTTGGGATCATCATCTTATTATTCCGGATGTAGGTATACATTTCATCCAGATGTTTTTGCAGGGATTTCAGGCTAGGATAGCTGAGTTCAGGGTCATCGCAATACATAACGCAATTATCAATATGTTCCAGCGCAGCGACAACATTGCCATGCCAGAGATATCGTTTAATGCTTTCCAGCAGTGCCAGAACTTTACTCCCCGCCTCTGGATCTGATACCAGCAGTCCCCGGGCATATTGCATGAGCACCTTCAGCCTCATGGTGATATGAAACCAGTCGGCACTGTTGCAAATAGTCGGTGGTGATAAACTTATCATCCCCTTTTGCTGATGGAGCTGCACATGAACCCATTCAAAGGCCGGCATTTTCAGCGTGAC
>JAIJJM010000141.1 GCA_022728415.1 Collinsella sp.
CCGAACCCGCTCTCGTAGGCGTCGACGCCGTCGGTCGGTTCCTGCACGGCCGTCATGGTGCCGGGCATGGGCCCGTCGTTCCCGGCCGGCTTCCTCTTCCTCGCCCTCGAGGACTTGTTCCTGCTCATGGAACAAGTCAACACGAAAAGTCAAGCACCCGGACGAATTAACGACGAAAACGTTAATCACACCCCAACACGCAAGACGGGAGTAAGCCCCACCCTGGATTTAAGACACACTTTTCTTTACTTAACCCCCTTTCCTCGTCGGCTTCCAATGCTCGGACGCGACGAACGACATGGGATGAGGATGTTCGGTGGTAGTGCCCGAAAGTATGCACAAATGTGATTTCGCCCGTCCATGGCACGGTTATCAGTTCGCTTCCACGAGGTTGTCATCGAGGCGGGACATGTCGAGGTAGCGGCGCGTGGACCATTCGCTGGCGGCGGCGTACCGGATGCGGGCGCAGATGAGCATGAGCGCGCTGACGTTCTCCATGCTCCCACCCCAGGAGCGCTTGTGCCGCACACCGTCCATGAACACATACGGCCACTCGCCCTCCAATGGGCGTTCGCGCCACGCATCGATCTCGGCGTACACTTTCCCGAGCCTGTCGCTCAATGTCTGGGAGGGTATGCGGTCGCCCCACAGAAGCTGGCTGATGTCGTCCACGCGGCGGGTGGAGACGCCGGTCAGGTACATGTCGATCAGCGACTCCTCGATGCTCTGTTCCCTGCGGCGGTATCGTTCGATGACCGCAGACTCGAAGACCGCGCCCTTCAATTTCGGCACCTTCAATTCGAGCTTGCCGACCTTGGCCGTCAGCCCGCGTTCGTAGTGACCGGCGCGAAACGCCTTCCGACCGGTCTTGCGCTCGTATCTGCCGGCGTTGGCGATCTCGTCGGCCTCGGTTTCGAGCATCGCATTGACGATCTGCTCGACCCTGGTCTTGACCAAGGCATTGAGCCTGGTCTCGAACATGGCGTCGTCGAACTGTATGATTTCCTTGGACATGGCCTCGCGCCTCTTTCCAATCGCGGTTTTCTTGTTCAGCGACTGAAAATCGTACACGGCACGGGCCATGTTCTCTTCCAAGAAGCCCGAATCACAAAATGCGCAAGATTTCAGGCCTTATCGGATGTCGAAGTGGCGCCGTGCGATCTTCTCTCCGAGTTTTGAGAATTCCGCGATGCCGCACAGGGATGCGTCCGCGGCCCACTGGCGCAGCAGGGGCGCGGCCGCATCCGCGCCCCTGCCTGAGGATTATCCCGAGGCGTTCCTTGAGCTTGTACGCGGTCCAGAGGGTCTCGTTGGTGTTCGCGACGCAGTCGAGCCGGGCGCGTTGGGCGGCGTTCAGGTCCGACTCGTTCTTCAGCAGCGCCCACCGGGCGCCCTTGATCGGGTCCCTGACGCCTTTGCGGGCCGTGCCGGACCTCCTGGTCTCGCGCCATGCGGAGCGGTCCTGACCTTGTCGAGCGCGTCGGCGGCCCGGGAGACGATGTGGAAGCCGTCGAGGATGCGTTCGGTCTGCGGGCGCCGGCGGAACACGCACCCGTCGATCCATAGCGCCCCGTTGCCGGTGACCACCCCGATGGAGGCTCGCCGGCCGGGCGTGAGCGTCCGGAAGAACAGGTCGAAGACCTTCTCCCCGTGCCCGTCGTGCATCCGGATGACGCGCCCCCGGTCGTGGTCGATGACCACGGTCATGTACGTGTGACCCTTCCTGTGGCTGGTCTCGTCCACGCCAATGGAACGCAACCCGTCGAACAGGCCCGCGCCCCGTTCGACGCGAAGATCGTCGGCGACGCGCTTGCGGATCGGGCCCACGCTCTTCCGGTCGACGCGCATCAGGCTGCTCACGGCGCTGCGCGTCGCATGCACGCCCGGCCAGGCGACCTGCCGTTCGAAGTCGCGCGTGTACGCGCTTTTCCTTCTCGCCCACGGCACCATCGCGACGGTCACCCCATGCTCCGCGCACGTCACGCGCACGGGCGCGTGCTCCGGCGGCAGCCTCGTGCAGTCGATGTCGAGGTGACGCCAACGGCGTGCGCCCAGACGGTCGTACCAGTGCTCCCCGCATCTGGCGTGTCGGGACGATGACGACGTCATCACCGTTGCGATCCGTCTCGATGCGAGGCGTTCCGGCCACGACATCGGCGGGTGGATGCAGCATGCGCTTGAGCGCGCCGGCTGATATGGCGGGCACGGGCGTTCCTCTGCTTTTTCGATTCTATTTCTTGGCGGAAACAAACCTGACAGGAGAACGTCCCTTTCATACCCGCAAACAAACCAGCCCCGACAACGCCAAGGCTCGACAGCCCACCACACAAACCGGCGAAGACTCACAAAACGTCGCCAGCCCCCGCCGTACACGTTTATTTGACCATAAACATACGCCACGCTTGTCGATAAATAATATGGCGTGCCGCCGTCGACCGGTACGAGTCGGTGACTCGTGCAACGATGCGCCGACCGAATCCGTCAACGGCGCATGCGGGACCTAACTCATATGGCGGCGCGAACCGTTCCGCGGTTCGGATGAGTTGGGATTGGCGACGTTTCGGTGGGTTTCGCGGTGGAACTCGAAACAACTTCACAGTTCGTTGGGTTACGGGACACCGGAACAGGTAGAAAACTAGTATTATTGAACCCAAACGGTGCAAACCGTCTCACCATAAGAGCGGGACAAAACCAGACCATATCCCACTGCACAGTAGCGGAAGAAGGTTAAGAATGTATATCTCACATCTCCAGCTTAGAAATTTCATGTGTCACCACGAGCTTGATCTTGATTTCGGTAGTGGGGTGAATTATCTAGTAGGCGACAATAATTCAGGGAAAACAACTGTTCTGAGAGCGCTGCAGTATTTACATGATGGTGTTACTAAAGGACATGATATTAGTGAATACCGGTATCATGCATTGGGCGCATCCAATGAAGAAGTTGACACAGTTCCAGTCGTTGTTACGGCTGATATCGTTTTCGAACGAAGCGAAGTGCCGCCGCAATGTCTTGCTGATGATGATCCTGAATATAACTCTAAGGCCGACGGACATTTACTTAACGACGCAGTCTATGATCCACTTTGTCCATATGTCTTTTTTGATAACAACACAAAACAGTATCTGCTTCGTGTCCGACGAAGCTCCGCTACCGTCACTTTACACAAATCTCCGAAAGGCAAGGCAAGCACGCTTGGGATTAAAGACATCGGAGTCTTCGACAATCGAAACAAGCGAGAAGATGAGTATACCAATGCTACTGGTATCTCAGCGAAGATACAGCGTCTTTTTGACCCTATCTTTGTTTGGGCCGATGACGCTCCTGATGCAGCTGCAGATTTCGCTCCAACTAAAATCATGGGAAAGCTTATCTCAGAGGAGACGGCAAAGTTTAAGGAATCCTTACTTTGGAAAAATTTCCTTGACGCGCATAAAAAAGCATTCATCACTGGTGGCGATGGATCGGATACGGGTGGCGATGAATCGGATAAGCAAAATGATTCTCAGCCTAGTTTACAGGAAAAGCTGAATTCAATTGCTTCAGCAATCGGCATGAGGATGAACGAACAGTATGGTGGCAGCAATGCTGTCCAGTTCGCTTTTGAGCAGCCTGATGTCTCAAATTTTGTTAAGATGGGACAAGTACTTATTCGCGAAACATCCAACGACTCATCAAATGATCAAGATATTAATTTTGGAGGTGATATTACTCCAGAAGCCGAGCTTCAGCATAAAGGCACTGGTATGCAACGAGCGTTCGCCTTAGCCGCTATTCAGATATACGCCGAACAACAACGTAAACATTCTGTCGATAAATCAGGCGAAGACAATGATGAGGATTCTGAGAAAGAACTCCCGATTATCTCATCTCTCGTAGCATTGGATGAACCAGATATGGCACTGCATCCATACGCGCAATACACGCTTGCCGGTTCTCTCCACAATAATCAGCATTGTCAATATTTCATTTCAACACATTCTCCATATATGCTCCACGGTTACTCAGACAAACAAGATACCCTTCATGTGCTATATGCAGAGTCTGGGAATCGGAAGAATCTTATATCCCCTGGTAAACTTCAAATCGTTGAAGGTAAAGATCCGTCTATTCCAGCTATCACATATTTTGCTTTCGGGATCCCGACGCCAGAATTCCATAGTGAACTGTATGGGCGAATCACCAATGTTATTGAAGAAACTTGTCAAGAGGAGAATATCTCTGTTGCCAGTGTAGGGATAGAGATTGAAAAAGAATTTACTAATATTCCGAAAAAGAAGCGTTTTGACTCTCGCAAGCCTCAGAAAAAAGACTGTGCAACGAGAAAGGAGAACTGTAATCGATATGGTGGCAATGTCGTGGAAGAACCGTTACCGACATATGTGCGGAACTGTACAGATCATCCTGAGTCCATCGGAAAGATGACTGATGAAGCAAAACAGCATGATGAATTTAAGGATCTTGATAACGAGTTTGACCTGAATGAACTGCATCGTTCCATTGAATATATGCTGGAATATCTGGAGAAACATGATCCCGTCATGGTTAAATCGGGCAAACGTTTCATGCACCACAAGCCCTCGTCGGGCCCGTCATGGCGGGTGGCGGCCTTGCGGTAGTGCTTCATGCGGTTGAAGACCCGTTCGACCATGTTCCGCCCCTTGTACGCCTCCCCGTCGCAATCCCATGGGGCCGCACGATTCCCCTTGGGCGGCGCGGCCATCGGGCGGCGCCCGTGGGCCGCGTCGTGCCCGGCGCCCAAGCTCGGATGGGTCTCGACGACCGTGCTTCCGCCGTCGGATGCTACGTGAACTTTGGTGTTCCGTGTGTTTTGATGCTCCTATACATTGTCAAGCGTTTGGGTGTGTTGTTTTGGACTGGTGATGGAGTGAATCCATTGGATGGCCCGTCGCTCGAGTTCGGGCAGGTCCCGTTTGCCTCGTTCGATCTTTCTGATGCGGCTGAACGGCACGCATGGCGCCTCGTCGACCTGCTGTGGGTGATACCGTGGCCCACGCGCGGTTCGCGCAGTCCGGCGCCGCGTTCGGCCGGCATCCTACGCCCGATCCCACCGTTGCGTATGGCGATGAGCACCCGGCACGCCTCACGGGCGATGAACCGTTTGACGCAGCGGATGTTCTCGAGCCTGCCCTCACCCTCACGGGTCTTCCCGGCGGCGTGGTCCCTGGTGGGCTGGTGGTATCGCAAGCGGACGATGGCGATGCGGCGCAACGCCATGTCGCCCTGCCGGTTGCCGCCTTTATTGAGCCTGTGCCTGTTCGTCCTGCCACTGGACGCGGGCAGCGGGCATGCGCCGCAGAGCTTGGCGAACGCGGCCTCGCTCCGGATGCGTTCGGGGTCATCGCCGGCGACGATGGCCAGGGCCGCGGCGATGACGATGCCCGCGCAGTACATGTCGGGCGACGGTCTCGCGTGCTCCTGGAGGATCGCGCGCATGCGTTCCTCCAGGGGGCCGGACTGCCGTTTAAGCGCCTTCCATGCCTTGGCGGTGGATTTCAGTGCGGCCGGCGCGCTCCGCTCGACCAGTCCGCCGGCGGGCCTGCACTCGGCGAGCCCGTTCATGCGGTCCCCGCCCCTCAATCCCCGGTACCGTTCCCTGACGGACTCCGGGGCGGTGACGAGCAGGCCGTTGGCCGAGTCGGGATCGTGGTCATGGCCGACGCCAGTTGGGCTCGCTGGGCGTTGAGATGGCGCAATGCCTCGACCCACCCATCCGGGCTTTTCGGCGGGCCTGTGCCCCACCGGCCATGACGCCGCGGGCCGCGGCGGCCGCGCCGAACGAGTTCGCGCCCCACTCCAATCGCCGCCGCCATGCCCGGTTCGGGCAATGCGCCGATCAGTCTCCCATATCCCTCCGGGTCGGCCGCGAATGTCTCGGTGCCCAGCGGCCTTCCCCTTTCCGTCGAGCAATGCGATGGTGTGCGCGTCCGTGTGGGTGTCGGTTCCCGCCCACGCCGTTGCGTTTGATGACGTCATCGTCGTCCCTTTCCACGTCGTCGGGCTGGCCTTCCCAGGGCCTGCGGCGCGGACAGGACGTTGACGGGGCGCGTTGCCATGGTTCTTGCGGGATCCGA
>JAIJJM010000142.1 GCA_022728415.1 Collinsella sp.
CGGCGGGCAGAAGCAGCGCGTGACACTTGCCGCAGCGTACTGCTCGGACGCCGAGCTCGTGGTGCTCGACGAGCCAACGAGCGGACTGGATGGGCGCGGCATGCGGGAGGTGGCTTTGTGGTGCCGTAGGCTTGCGGCGGAAGGAAAGGCAGTGGTGATTATCACCCACGATGAAATGCTAGCGCGGCTGGCGGGCGACCGGAGGGTTGAGCTGGCAGCGCATGACGAAGGGAGAAAAGGAGTATGAGTCACGTGACTCCGCTTGACCGCATCGCGCGTCCGAGCGCGTTTTCGAAGCTGTTCTACTTCATGCGGCCCGATAAAGCGCGCATGGTGCTCTCGCTTGTCCTCGCTTGCTTGGGCGAGGCGGCGGGTATGGTCCCGTACGTGGTCGTCGCCCTGTTGGCTGCCGGTCTCATCGAAGGCGCGCTCACGCTCGAAACGGTAGCTCTGTTCTCGCTCGCTGCAGCAGGAGGGCAGATCCTCAAGTTCGTGCTCACGTGGCGATCGTCGATGATCAGCCATGGTATCGCCTTCAAGGCTTTGCGCACCATGCGCGAGCAGATGGCCGAGAAGATGTCGCGCGTGCCCATGGGTGTCATCGTCGACACGCCCACGGGCACGTTCAAGAACCGCTTTGTAGACAACGTGAATCAGCTGGAGGACGCCATCGCGCACTTCATGCCGGAGCTCCCGAGCAACGTGTTTGCGCCCATCCTCGCCATGACCATCGTGTTCGCCGTCGACTGGCGCATGGGGCTTGCCGGCATCGCCACGATCCCCTTGGGCGTGCTCTTCTATCTGGGCATGATGCGCGATTACAAGCCCAAGATGGCACGTTACATCAAAAGCGAGCAGGACATGAACTCCACGCTCGTGGAGTATGTCAACGGCATCCAGGTGATCAAGGCGTTCGGGCGCACGGCGTCCTCCTACGGGTCGTTCTCCGATGCCGTGGCGGAATACCACGACTCCACGCTTGCGTGGTTCCGGCAGAGCTGGGTGTGGATGGCGGCGGTGCGCTCGGTCGTGCCCTGCACGTTGCTCGTTTCGCTGCCGCTTGGCGTGTGGCTGCTCTCCGTCGGGCAGATTACGCTTCCCGCCTTCATGGTGTGCATTGTCATTCCTCTGGGCTTCATCGGCGGCGTTTTGAAGTTCGCCCAGGCGGCAGGCCAGATCTCGCGTATGGATGCCTGCCTGAACGTGGTCTGGGATTTCCTCGGTGAGCCCGAGCTTGCGCGTCCCACGCAACGCGTGGAGCTACAGGGCGAGTCGTTCGCGTTCGAGGAAGTGTCGTTTTCTTACCGTGAGGGCACCGAGGTCCTGCACGACGTGAGCTTTTCCACCGAACCGGGAACGATCACGGCGATCGTCGGGCCGTCGGGCTCGGGCAAATCGACCGTCGCCAAGCTTATGGCGGGGTTCTGGGATGCGAGCACAGGAAACATCACATTCGGCGGGGTCGACGTGAAGGACATCCCGTTCGAACAGCTCATGGAGCACATCGCGTACGTGGCGCAAGACACGTTCCTGTTCGACCGCTCCATTGCCGACAACATCCGCATGGGCAAGCCCGACGCGACCGACGCCGAGGTGGAGGCGGCGGCGCGTGCCGCAGGCGCCCACGGATTCATCAACGAGCTTCCGCAGGGCTACGCTACGCCTGCGGGCGAGGCGGGCGATCGACTTTCGGGCGGCGAGCGGCAACGCATCACCATCGCGCGCGCCATCCTGAAGGACGCATCCGTCGTCATCTTGGACGAGGCGACCGCCTACGCCGACCCCGAGAACGAGGCGCTGGTTGAGCGCGCCATCAGCAAGCTGGTTGAGGGCAAGACGCTCGTCACCATCGCGCACCGGCTCTCGACCATCATGGGCGCCGACCAGATTCTCGTCATGGACGCGGGGCGCATCGTGGGGCGCGGGCGGCACGATGAGCTGCTGCAAAGCTGCCCGCTGTATGCCCGCATGTGGCGTGAGCATCAGGGCGCGGTAGAGGTGCTCACGGACAAAAACGTGGAAGACTGGGCGGCCATCCGCCCCGAGGAGGCGAGGTAGATGTTCGCCATCGTAAAACGCATACTCGACGTGGCGGGAAGCTTCTCGCCTGCGTCGCGACGCAGTCTCATTGTTGGCATGGTGTGCAACGTCCTAAAAGCGTTCTTAATGTCCGGGATGCTTGCCGCGGTGTGGTGGGCGCTCGAGAATCGTGACCATATGGGTGCGGATGTGGCGTTGCAGTGCCTGGGCATCCTGCTGGCGAGCGTGGCGGGCCAGTATATCTTCCAGTACCTCGTGGACATCAAGATGGACGCCGAGGGGTTCCACATCTTCCGCGACATGCGCCTGCACGTGGGCGATCGGCTGAAGGGTGCTCCCATGGGCTATTTCTCCGAGCAGCGCCTTTCCGCCATCACCACCACGCTCACCACGACGCTGCACCAGCTGGAGGAGTTCATGACCATCTGCCTCACCGGTCTTTCGGGCGGCGTGGCGATGGCGGTCATCATGAGCTTGTATTTCATGCTGTTCGCGCCGCCGGTGGCGTTCATCACGTTCGCGGGCATCGCCATGGGGCTTGTGGTGCTCGAATGGCTGCGCCGCCGCTCCACAGCGGTGACGCGCGAGGTAACCGCCGCCCAGGAGGCCATGACCGACAAGGTGATCGAGTACGCCCGCGGGATGGCGGTGCTGCGCACGTTCGCCACGCCCGACGAGGCGCTTGCCGAGGCGAAGGCGTCTTTCGAGCAGAAGCGCCTGGCCGACTACCGTCAGGAGCAGGCGGCCCAGGGAATTCTCAAGCTCTATGTACTGGTGTTCAATCTGGCGAGCTGCGCGGTGCTGTTCGCGGCGTGCGCCCTGTACCTCACGGGCGGGCTGCCACTCTCGTGGGCGCTCACGCTGCTCGTCGCCGCGTTCATGATCTACGGCGAGCTGATCAGCGCGAACAATAGCGCCTTTCTCACTAAGAAGATAGAGGGCGAGCTCGACCGCGTGGACGAGGTGTGCGCGGTTCCGCGTCAGGACACGACTGACGAGCCTCTTGCGCCGCGAGGTTTCGACCTGGCGATGGACGACGTGTCGTTCGGCTACGACGACCGGCGCGTCATCGACCACGTGACGCTTCGCATCCCCGAGGGCACCTCGTGCGCCATCGTGGGGCCAAGCGGGTCGGGCAAGACCACGCTGGTGAACCTGCTCGCGCGGTTCTGGGACGTCGATGAAGGATTCGTGAGCGTGGGCGGCGCGGACGTGCGCGACGGCACGGTGGAGAGCCTACTTTCGCACATATCCCTGGTGTTCCAGAACGTGTACCTGTTCAACGACACGGTGGAGAACAACATACGGTTCGGGCGGCCGGATGCATCGCACGATGAGGTGGTCGCCACGGCGAAGCGCGCGCGATGCCACGACTTCATCGAGCGCCTTCCGCAAGGTTACGACACGGTGCTGGAAGAGGGCGGAGCCGACCTGTCGGGCGGCGAGCGGCAGCGCATATCCATTGCGCGCGCCATCATGAAGGACGCGCCCATCGTCATCCTGGATGAGGCGACCAGCTCCGTCGACCCCGAGAATGAGCATCTGCTCATGGAGGCGATCGGCGAGCTCACGCGCGGCAAGACGCTCGTCACCATCGCCCACCGCCTGAACACGGTGCGCAACGCCGGCCAGATTCTCGTCGTGGACGCCGGCCACATCGTGCAGCGCGGCACGCACGACGAGCTCATGCGTGAAGACGGGATCTACCGCCGCTTCATCCGTATGCGCGAAGAGGCGGCCGACTGGAGGCTGGGGGCATAAACCGATGAGCAAACAGCGTTCCACGGAATCCTCGGAGGACTACCTGGAGGCCATCCTGCGCATCCGCTCCGAGCGCGGTTCCTGCCACAACGTGGACATAGCGTGCCTGCTGGGCTACTCCAAGGCGAGCGTCACCAAGGCGCTGGCGGGCCTGTCCACCGCCGGGCTCGCCGAGTGAATCCTGAAGTTGTCGTACCGGTGCACGTAGTCCGAGAGCTTGGCCCGGAGCTCGCGCGTCGTTCCGAACGCCTCGCGGCGGGCGAGCTCGGCCCTCGATATCCCGTCGGCCGACTCGTCGACGGCGTTGTCGTGGGGGCGGCCCTTTGCCGACAGCGATCTCTCTACGCCGAAGGCCTCGAGCATCAGGTCGATCTCGGCGTTGTCGAACTCGCTGCCGCGGTCCGTGTGGAATACCTCGATGCCCGCGCTGCGCCGATATGGGGTAGCGGCCCCCGTTGGCCGCCATGGCCCTCACTTCCGAGCGTATACCGGCGCCGCTCGTCTTAAGATGTCGACCTCCATCCGGAGCCTGCGGTTCTCGCGCTCGGGCTCCAGGATCCGGTTCTGCTCGGGCGTGCGGTTGTCCGCGGCGCGCGGCGAGCCGGTCGCGTTTATCGACTTGATCCACCTCTCCACGGTGCTCTTGCCGAGGTCGCACTCGTCCATGGCCTCGCGCCCGGGCTTGCCGGCGTTGTAGAGGCCGACTACCTTCCTCTTGAACTCGTCGGTGAAATGCCTCGGTCTGGGGCCGGTCGAGGCCGAGCCCCCAGTCCGGCTGGGGTAGCATGTCGCTGCGGGCCACTGTCTTTCCTTTCGTCGAATATCTATCTAGGCGCTGACGATTCTAGGCGATGGCCCTCTCTTGCTTCTTACACCTCGATTGTGCGCGCTACCCCCAGCGGGCCCGGATCGAGCGATTCGGGCCCGCTTTTGGGGCCTGCCGGAAACCCGGTGGTCAAAAAGGGCCAAATATGAGTACTGTTACCAGTTTAGTGGCAGCCAAATGGCCTCAAAAATCGGTGCCAGAGGCCAAAGGTGCATCGATTTTCGTTCTTCAGAGTCGCGATCGGGCTCCAAACAAGGCGATTTTGCTGCTCTGGACCGGAAAATTGCTGCTACTAATTTGGTGACAGTACTCATATTTGGCCCTTTTTGACCACTGCCCCTTGGTCCAGGACAAAACGGGCTGCTCGAATCTTGGGGCGGGTCCATTTTCGACTATCCTCAGCTTGCCAGTTCGAAAATGGACCCGCCCCAAGATTGAATCTTTATTCCAACTTTACACCTGGCTTTACAGCTGTCTTGTCAGCTGTAAAGCCAGGTGTCATACTAAAGCCCCAAGATTCGCCAAAAGAGAGGGGCCTTGATGGCACAGAGCGCGAACATGGATGCATCGGAGCTTGCACGCGATATCGCGGCCGGCCTGGCATCGGCAACGACGGCAACGGAGCGCGCGGCACTGGTGCCCGCAGAGCTCGTCGAGGCCATTCAGCAACTAAAAACCCAACGTGACGCAGTGATCCTGGCGCACTACTATGTGGCGCCCGAGGTCCAAGCCGTTGCCGATTTCGTCGGCGACAGCTTCTATCTGGCAAAGCTCGCCAAGAGCCTGCCGCAGCAGACAATCGTGCTGTGCGGCGTGGAGTTTATGGGCGAGAGCGCCAAGCTGCTCAACCCCACCAAGACCGTGCTGCTGCCCGAGCCGGGCGCGGACTGCCCCATGGCGCACATGGTCAAGCGTGAGACGGTCGACGCGGCGCGCGCCGAGTATGGCGACGACCTTGCCGTGGTGTGCTACGTCAACTCGACGGTCGAGATCAAGAGCTGGAGTGACGTGTGCGTTACCAGCTCTAACGCCGTCAAGATCGTCTCCGAGCTGCCGCAGCAGCACATCTTGTTCATTCCCGACCAGAACCTGGGCCGCTTTGTGGCCGAGCAGGTGCCCCAAAAGCACGTCATCCTCAACAACGGCTACTGCCCGCGTCATCACATCATCACCGTCGAGCAGATCGTCGACGCGCAGGAGGCGCACCCCGACGCGCTCGTGCTGGCGCACCCCGAGTGCAAGGCCGACGTCCTGGCCGAGGCTGACTACATCGGCTCTACCGCCGGCATCATCAAGTATGCCGAGGAGTCGGACGCGAGCGAGTTCATCATCGTGACGGTCCGCGGCGTGCTCTATGAACTCGAGCGCCGCTGCCAGGGCACCGGCAAGAAGTTCTATTTCCCTGCGGTGCAGCCCACC
>JAIJJM010000143.1 GCA_022728415.1 Collinsella sp.
CGCCGGAGATCTCCGGCGCGGCCCGCTTTTTGACTCAGGCAGTGCCCTTGTAAATCGAAGGTGAATACTTTTCCGCGAAGTGAACGAGCAAAAATGAGTCCCCGAAGCATTGACACTTTTCAGACGCTGTTTCCTGCGGTTTCGCCGAGTTTTTCCTGCAGTTTTGGCGTCAAAAAGTGTGGATGCTTCGGGGGTCCAAAATAGGTCGTTCACTTCGCGGAAAAGTATTCACCTTCGTTTTCGCGCAGACACGAATCCGGCCGCCACAACGCAAAACGGGGCCCGCGCGCAGCGCAGACCCCGTCAAAAAAGATAACTCCCGGTGCCTAGTACTGTTCGATGCCCATGTAGCGACGAACCTCGGGGCTGTGGTCGGAGACCTTGCCGCGGGCGGCGTCCAGCTCGGTGTTAACCTTCTCGCGTGCGGCGGACACGCCAGTGCGGCTGGTTTTATCGTCGGATGCCATCGTTACGCTCCATCCCGCGCATGCTCGGACTCAAACTCTTCGATCGCCGCCATAAACTGCTCGCCAAAGGCGTCGGCCTTTTTCTCGCCGATGCCGTTGACCTGAATAAGCTCGTCGCGCGTCTGTGGGCGTAGGCGGCACAGGCCGCGCAGGGCCTTGTCGGAAAAGACCATGTACGGCGCCATCTCCAGCTCGGTCGAAATCTCCTTGCGCAGAGCGAGCAGGAGCTCGAACAACTCGGCATCGTCGCCCACGCGCGGGCGCTGATTCAGCTCGGCCTCCTCGTGCAGCAGGTCCACCGCTCGACGGGCGCGGGCCGAGGCCTTGCGCTTGGACGCACGACGCTTAACGGTAAAGGCAAACACCTCGTCCTCGACCTCGCCGGCACGCGGGCCCAGCCCCACGACCGGGTACTGCCCCTGCGAGGTAGCCAAATAGCCACGGCCACACAGCTGGCCGATGATGTCCTTGATACGCCCGACCGATTCGCTCGACAGTTCACCGTAGCCGCGGTCCTCGTCCAGATGCATCCGGCGAATGCGCTCGGTGTTGCCGCCGTGGAGCACATCGGCGATCAGCGACTTGCCAAAACGCATGGGCCGCGTGGCCACATAGCGCACAGCGGCGCGGGCCATATCGGTGACATCCTCGACCTCGAACTGCGTGAGGCAGTTGCTGCAGTTGCCACAGCCCTCGGCCTCGTCCGTGGCGGTACTGCCCGTACCGGCCGCAGCATGCTCGGCCGCGACCTCGTCGCCAAAGTAGCGCAGCATGTATTCGCGCAGGCAGCCGGTGGTATTACAGTAGCCCTCCATCTGGCTGAGCAGGCGATAACGGTTCTGGAGCGCCCATGCGCGCTGCTCTTCGTCGAGCGCCTCGTCGGCCACATCGCCGCGGTCGATCAAAAAGCGGCGCATGCGAAAATCGTTACCGTTCCACAGCAAGTGACAGCTGGCCGGATCGCCATCGCGGCCGGCGCGGCCCGCCTCTTGGTAGTACGCCTCGATGCTCTCGGGCACGTTGTTGTGAATCACATATCGCACGTTGGGCTTGTCGATGCCCATGCCAAAGGCGTTGGTAGCAACCATCACCTGAATGTCGTCGTCGATAAAGGCACGCTGGCTCTGGCTGCGGGCGTCGTTGCCCATGCCGGCATGGTAGCGGCCAACGCGAATGCCGCTGGGGCCCAGTGCCTCGGCAAGCTTGCCTGCCAGCGCATCGACTGTCTTGCGGGTCGAGCAATACACGATGCCGCTCTCGCTCGAATGCGCGATCACATAGTCGCGCACCCACGCGGCCTTGGCCTTGTCGCCCATCTCCTCACAGCCAAAGTAGAGGTTCTTGCGATCGAAGCCCGTCACCACCGTCGCGGGATTTTGCAGGCCGAGCATCTGCTGGATATCAGCGCGCACGCGCTCGGTCGCCGTGGCGGTAAACGCCGCCACGATCGGGCGCCGCGGCAGCGAATCGATAAACTCGCGAATCTGCAGGTAAGCAGGACGGAAATCCTGGCCCCACTGGCTCACGCAGTGGGCTTCGTCAATGGCCACGAGCGGAACGCCGATGCCGCCTTCGGCTGCAGCTTCCTGCGCAAAGGTCAGAAAGCGCGGCTCGAGCAGACGCTCGGGCGCCACATACATAAGCTGGTAGCGCCCCTCACGAGCACGCTTGAGCACGGTATTTTGCTGAGCCGGCGTAAGGCTGGAGTTGAGATAACTGGGACGCGCACCCGCCGCGAGCAGCGCGCGGGTCTGGTCCTCCATAAGCGACAGCAACGGGCTCACCACAAAGGTGATGCCGGGCAGCATAAGTGCAGGCACCTGGTAGCAAATAGACTTGCCGGCGCCTGTGGGCATAACGCCGAGTGCATCGCGGCCGGCAAGGATCGCATCCACCATGCGGTCCTGTCCCGGGCGAAACGAGGTGTAGCCAAAATAGGCGCCGAGCGTGTCGAGCGCCATCTGCTGCATGCTATCGGTCATGGTTTCCTAACGTCCAAGTCATCTGCCGCCGATTATACGCCGCCGCGCGGGCCGCTGCCGCACGGCTGTCAGCCACGCTCATTCTGCGGGCAGTCATTGGGGACGTTCTTGAATGACTAGTCGTTTAAGAACGTCCCCAATGACTATCTTGACAAGCGTGGAAACGTCGCTGGTTGAACATAAGTCAGCGAAAACGCCCCTAAGCGAGCAAGGTGACGTGAAAGAGGAGGGAAGCGTACTTCGGTACGCGACCGACGATTGAACGTCAGATTGCTCGCTTAGGGGCGTTTGCAGCGTCAACTGGTCCGCCGTTCGTTAGAACGGCGGAACCAAAGGCGCAGCGTCGAGCTGTTACGCGGTTTGGCAAAACCGCGTAACTTATATGACCATGACGTAGCGGCTGCCAACGTAGTACTGCTTGCCGAGCAAAACCGGCTCGCCATTGGGGCCGGTAAAGCCGGCACGCAGATTGAGCAGTGGGTCATGCGGGGCAATGCCCAACTCGGCTGCCTGCTCGACATTGGCACGAACAGCCTCGACCGTGCGGTAACCAACCGATGCAATCGGGGTTCCGCCAACACGCTCGACCTCGGCAAAAATCGACTTGTCCTCAAGATCGGCCGTTAACAGCTCGCGGTATGCGTCAAACGGCACAAAGATGTTCTCCTCAAAGATGGGCTCGCCGTCGGCCGTACGCACGCGCTTAATATGCAGCAGCAGCGCATCCTTCTGCAGGCCAAAGAACTCCATCTCGTTTTGACGCGCTGGAACAATCTGGCGATCGACCACATGCGCACCAGCCTTCATGCCATTGTCGGCACACAGTGCGGTAAACGTCTGCAGCGTCGAGGCGTGGAACTGGCGGTTGATGTGCGGCGTGGAAACAAAGGTGCCGCGGCCCTGCTGCTTAACCAGGTAGCCATCGGAGCACAGCTCCTCGACGGCACGGCGCACCGTTATGCGGCTCACCTCGTACTGCTCGGCTAGCTCAAGCTCGGACGGAATGCGCTCCTTGGGTGCATAAACACCCTTCTCGATCGCGTCCTTAATCTCATCGTAAATCTGCTGGTAAAGCGGTGCATTTTTGGGCGCAGGCATATCTGATCACTCTTATCGAAATATCGAAATTACTAATACGTATATAACGTCTAGTTTTATGTTACCTCATAACGATAAAACGATACACCCACCCTACCAAAAAGGGACAGGTTTATTTTGGTAGGTTTTATCTGGGCAAACGAGAGCCCCTCGAAAGCAACGGGGCTTTCGAGGGGCTCGTGCGAATGGGTTACGCAGGGCCGGCAAAATGCCAAAACCCTACTTGCCGTCGTCCTGCTGCAGGCTGTCCTGCTCGCTGAGGCGCGCCTGCCTGCTGGCCATGCGTGCGGGCTTGTCGGGATCGGGTACGGCCGTGGGCATGGGCTCGTCGACATGACAGCCCCACCAGCCGCCCACAAAGTTGAGCGTGTGGAACACATTGATCACGGCGCCGGGATCAATGTCGCACACCAGCTTGATAATGTCCTGGCTCTCGTAGGTCGAGACAACGGCGTGCAACAGGTACATCTTATCGCGGCTGTATCCGCCAATGACCTCGGCGCAGCTAATACCATGCTGAAAATGGTCAACATAGGCGGTCATGACCTCGTCTGCCTTGCGCGTCGTGATCTGCAGCGTCACGCGGTCGTAGCGACGATAGAAGCTGTCGATGGTCTTGGTCGAAATAAACTGGAACACGATGGAGTACGCTGCGTTGTCCCAGCCAAACATAAAACCAAAGATCGCCAGGATAAGGCAGTTGAAACCAAAGATAACGCCCCAGATGGTCTTGCCCGTGTGGTTGGAGACCCACAGCGCGATAAAGTCGGTGCCGCCGGTGGATGCGCCGGACTTAAGCGCGATGGCAGCGCCCAGACCCGAGACCACGCCGCCAAAAATAATGAGCATGATCTTGTCGCCCAAAAACGGCGCGAAGTGAAAGACGTTGAGGAACAGCGACGAGAGCATGACCTGCATCATCGAGAAGATGACGAAGCGCTTGCTAATGCCGCTCCAGCACAGGAGCGCCACGGGGATGTTGAGCGCGAGCATGCCGAGTGAAATGTCGATGTGAACGCCGCCCAGCGAGGTAACACGATCGAGCAGGACCGCGACGCCGGTGAGGCCGCCCGGAAGCAGGTCGGCGGGCTGAATGAACGCCTGGATCAGGAATGTCTGGAGAACGGCGGAAATTGTGACCGCCACGGCGGTGATGGCGCGGCGGACGATGGTGAGGCGGCCGAGCACGAGCACGCGGTCCGTGAGCTGATCGATGGCGTTCGCCACGTAGGCTCCTTTCAAGGGCAGATGTAGTTGTGGGGCATGCCAGCGATTGTAGCATGGAGCGCGCGGGGGCGCTTCAATTCACCCTCCCTCGACAACCAAAACGGGACAAGCAAGCCCACGACCAATGGCCCAAATTCCAAGTGAGTAGACTTTTCGCGACCTGCCGAGCACATCAAAAACAGCCACCTCTGTGACCTGCGGTTTTACTAAAGCAGATAAGCTTTGTGCTCGCCCTGCGCCAAAAAGTCTACTCACTTAGCTTGAGTCGAAGCCAAACGGATCTAAATTGATGCCAAATTAAGCCAATCCGCAGCAAATGACGCGTGAACCAGTGCTTCTCGCGGCAGATTGACACTACAAAGCGGCCAAAATGTCGGACAGGTTGTCGATGACAACGTCGGCGGCGGACTGATCCAGGTTGACGCCCTCGTGCGGACGCAGCGCCAGGACTCGGGTGCCGGAACGCTTGCCGGCCTCGATGCCTAAAGGCGAATCCTCGATAACCAGGCACTCGGCAGGCTCCACCCCCAGCGCCTCCATGGCACGCAGGTAGATCTCGGGGTCGGGCTTAAACGCGCTGCACTCGTGACCGCTGATGGTGTAGTCCAGCACGTCAGCGATACCGGCAATCTCCACCAGCTCGTCAATGAGCTCGCGATAGGACGAGCTCGCGATGGCACACTTCACGCCGCGCTCGTGCAGCTCGCGCATCACCGGCCCCGTCTGCTCGTTGAGCAGCTCGGCATACGGAACGGGGTGGTCCGGGCTGTAGACTTGCTTGTACTCCACGCGCAGGCGCTCGCGCAGCTCAACATCGGCGGGCACCAGCGCCTCCCAAATGGCAGGCTCGTTAGACCCCGAAAGATCGGGGATCTCGTCAAAGTGGAACCCCTTCTCTTCCATAAACGCCACGCGACGACGGTTGTAGAACCACTCGGTATCGACCAGCACGCCGTCCATGTCAAACAGCACTGCCTTGATCATACGCATCTCCTCCCACCTGCCAAAAAGGGACAGGTTTCTTTTGGTGGGTTTTATCTGGGGTTTTGCGGCGTGACGGGCACGCCCTCCCCAGAGCAAAAAAGGGGATGGGGTGCAAACCCCATCCCCTCTCAATCAACCCGTAAGGTCTACTTACTTGTGATTAGTAGGAAAGCTTCCACATGTAGCGACGCATGGTCAGCGGGTGCTGACGAGCCTCGGCGATCTGGTTGCCGTACTCGCGCATAACGGCGAGGTGCAGCAGCGGGTTGAAGTAGGTGACGACGCT
>JAIJJM010000144.1 GCA_022728415.1 Collinsella sp.
AAGGGCGGCCTTTCGGGCCCGCTGTGCCACCACATCGCCGTACGCATGGTCTGGGAGGTTGCCCAGGCCGTCGACATCCCCATCAACGGTGTCGGCGGCGTCATGACCGGAGAGGACGCGGCCGAGTTTATCCTGGCTGGCGCTTCCTGCGTGTCGGTCGGCATGGCCAACTTCGTCGATCCGTGCGCTTCGCTCAAGATTGCGCGTGAGCTCGAGGTCTGGGCCGAGTCCCAGGGCGTAAAGGACATCAACGAGCTGGTAGGTGCTTTCGAATGCTAGAGACCGATGCCCGCGACCGCGTTATCGTCGCCCTCGACTGCGACCGTGAGCGTGCGCTCGAGCTCGCCCATGAGCTTTCGGGCCATGCCGCCTGGCTCAAGGTGGGTATGACGCTCTATTACGCCGAGGGTCCCGAGATCGTCAAGACCTTTAAGGACCTGGGCTTCAAGGTCTTCCTCGACCTCAAGTTCCATGACATTCCGCATCAGGTGCGCGGTGCCGCTCGCTCGGCCTCGCTTGCCGGTGCCGACCTGCTCTCGGTCCATGGCTTGGGTTCGGGCGCCATGCTCGCCGCGTGCCGTGAGGGTGCCGAGGAGGCGCGCGAGGACCGCGCCAAGCTCATCGCCATCACCGTGCTCACGAGCATGAACCAGGATGCGCTGGCCGAGATCGGCGTCGAGTCGCCCGTTGCCGAGGAGGCCGCCCGTCTTGCAAAACTCGCCCAGGCCAACGGTATCGACGGCATCGTGTGCTCGCCGATGGAGGCTCATGACATGCGTGAGCTGCTGGGCCCCGATGCGCTGATTGTGACCCCGGGCGTGCGTCCGGTTGGTGCTGCGCTGGGCGATCAATCGCGCGTGGCCACGCCTTCCCAGGCTATCGAGCGCGGCGCGAGCCATATCGTGGTGGGCCGCCCCATTACCGGCGCCGACGATCCGGTTACCGCGTTTGACGCCATCGTTGCCGAGCTAATCGAAAACGTCGCGTAAAAGATTCCCTCAAGTCACCACTTTTGGGTCTCATTAGCACAAATTAGCCCCTGTGCCTGCGAAAACTTTCCCATCCTTTGTGTGGAATCGCAGGTCGGGGGCTCATCTTTTAGCGCGATATATTGCACTTTTTGCGGGTATCGTCTAACCTATGGAGCCGCGATTGGGCATTTTGTACGTTTTACGTGCTAAAATGCCAAATATTGAATCAGATATAACCCAACTACTTGGAGGTACGAATGGCACTCCCTCAGCTTACCGATGAGCAGCGCAAGCAGGCTCTTGAGAAGGCTGCCGCCGCGCGTCACGCTCGCGCAGAGCTCCGTGAGCAGATCAAGAAGGGCGAGAAGTCCCTCGAGTCCGTGCTCAACTCCGATGACCCCATCGCTTCCCGCATGAAGGTTTCCACCCTCATCGAGTCTCTCCCCGGTTATGGCAAGGCCAAGGCCGCCAAGATCATGGAGGAGCTCGGTATCTCCGCTACCCGTCGCGTCCAGGGCCTTGGCGTCCGTCAGCGCGAGCAGCTCCTCGAGCAGCTGACCAAATAAGTGAGCGCTCAGGATTCAAAGCTCTTTGTGATTTCTGGACCGTCAGGCGCGGGCAAGGGCACGCTCGTCACTCGTGTGCGCGAGCGTCGCTCTAACCTGGGCCTGACGGTTTCGGCTACCACGCGAGCCCCACGTAAAGGCGAGGTCGATGGCGTCAATTATTTTTTCCTGACGCGCGAGGAGTTCGACCGCCGCGTGGCAAACGGTGAGTTTGTCGAGTGGGCCGAGGTCCACGGTAACTGCTACGGCACGTTGGTGAGCGAGGTTCAGTCCAAGCTCGCCTCTGGTTCGTCTCTCATCCTGGAGATCGATGTCCAGGGTGCCCTGCAGGTCAAGGAGCGTTTCCCCGAGGCCGTGCTGATCTTTATCAAGCCACCCTCGCTCGAGGTGCTCCGCGAGCGTCTGGTCGGTCGCGGTACCGAGACGTCCGAGACGATCGAGCTGCGTATGGCAAACGCCGCCCATGAGCTTGCCCTTGCCGACCGCTACGACGACGTCGTGGTGAATGACGATCTCGACCGCGCGACCGACGAGCTCGTTCGCGTTCTCGATATGCATGAAAGGATCTGAGGTCCGTGTCCGTTGTAAAGCCCTGCATTGACGATCTTCTGGAGAAGACCGATCACAACCGCTTCCTGCTCGCTTCGCTTGCCTCCAAGCGTGCCTGCGACATCAATAGCATGCTGCGTGGTCAGCATAACCGCGTGCTTGCCGTTCAGGATGTCGACGACATCACCATTGCGCTTTCCGGCGCCGATACCATCTCGATGGCTATGGACGAGATCGTCGACGGCGACATCTCCTATGACGAGGCCCGTTACGAGAAGGCGCTCGGCCACAAGGTTGCTGAAGCCTAAATGGCAGCTCGCGTCTGCCTGGTCCACTATCACGAGGTTGGACTGAAGGGCAAGAACCGCGCACATTTTGAGCATATCCTCATGGATAACATTAAGGCGGCTTTGGCCGCCTTTTCCGTGAACGCCGTGTCTCGAATTTCCGGTTATATCCTCGTGACCTTTAACGAACATCAGGCCGATGAGGCGGCGCGTGTCATCCGCACCGTCCCCGGCGTTGCCCGTGTGTCCCTGGCGTACCACACCAACCGCGACCCGCAGGAGTACTGCGCCGCCGCCGTCAAGGCGCTGCGCGAGTTTGGCCCCTTCGATTCGTTTAAGGTGCACGCCAAGCGTTCCAATACCGACTATGAGCTCACCTCGATTGATATCAATCGTCAGGTGGGCGAGCTACTGTGCGAGGCCTTCCCCGATAAAAAGGTTCAAATGCACGACCCCGATGCGATGGTGCACGTACTGGTGGTACAGGGTAGCGTTTACGTGTATGCGCGCTCCGAGCGCGGCGTGGGCGGTCTGCCGGTGGGTTCTGCCGGCAAGATCGTGACGCTTCTGTCGTCGGGCATCGATTCTCCGGTGGCGACCTGGATGCTCGCGCGTCGCGGCGCGGTGTGCGTGCCGGTGCATTTCTCCGGTCGTCCGCAGACGCCCGACACGAGTGAGTACCTGGTGCAGGACATTATCCGTGCGCTTGAGCCGGGTGTCCAGATCGGCCGCCTGTACGTGGTGCCGTTCGGAGATTGCCAGCGTGAGATTTCCGTCACCTGCCCCAGCAACCTGCGCGTGATCATGTATCGCCGCATCATGTATTCGGTTGCCGAGCGCATTGCGCATATCGAGGGCGCCAAGGCCATCGTGACCGGCGAGTCGCTCGGCCAGGTTGCTTCCCAGACGCTCGAGAACATCATGGCCGTTAACGAGGCCGTGAAGATTCCCGTGTTCCGCCCGTTGATCGGTTCGGACAAGCAGGAGATCATTGCGCGCGCTCAGGAGATTGGCACGTTCGATATTTCGACCGAGGCGGCGCCCGACTGCTGCACGCTGTTTATGCCGCGTCGTCCCGAGACGCATGCCAAACTCGATGCCGTGCACGAGGCCTGGGAGCTGTTCGACCACGAGGACATGATCGAGCGCCTGCTTAAGCAGACCGAGTACATCGATTTCGAGAGCAACACGTATAAGGCCCCTAAGACCTTAAAACGCAAACATTCGGAGCTTGCTCCGCGTGAGATGTACCAAGATCACGAGTAATTGCCTGCATAGACCGACGATGCGCTTGTATCGTCGGTCTTTTGCTATCTGGGCTTTTGGCGATAAACGGTTCATTTGTTGACGTGTGCCTGAATAAATGGACATATTTTCGCAAGGTTTTGGTCAGTATTTGGTTTGACCGCGAAAACTGGTGTGGACGTGCGGAAGCTGCGGCGCCCCTTTCCTGACACGATGGTGTTGGGAGGTGTTTGCTATGGCGCAGCGCGAGCAACACGAACGGGTTAAACGGATGGACCGCTGGGCGGGCAAGTTGCTCGGGCATAAAGCGGTGGTCGTGGCGATTCTGGTTGTCATTGCCGCCGCGAGCGGCTTAGCGATGGCAAGTTTTAATAGCCGCTCCAGCGGCGTATCGTTTGAGCGTAGTGATGAGGCGAGCGCCTCGGATGTGCGCGCCGCCGGGGATGCCTCTCCTGATGATGCCGATGAGTCTTCGGCCAAGAACTCCTCTGCGGCCGAGGTGTACGTCGATGTGGATGGCGCCGTTATGAGGCCTGGCGTGTATCGGCTCAAAGATGGAGCACGGGTTTCCCAAGCGATTGATGCCGCCGGAGGGCTTACGACCGAGGCGGATGTGACAGGGCTTAATCGGGCGTCCAAGGTCACCGATGGCCAAAAGATCTATGTTCCGACGGTGGGGGAGCAACAAGCGGCTGCGGCGGTCGACGGGGCCGAAAGCGGTGCTGCCACGACATCTGGCGCGGGGTCTTCGTCGGGGCTCGTGAACATCAATACGGCAAGTGCGGCGGAGCTGCAGACGCTTTCGGGCATCGGGCCTTCTATGGCGCAGTCGATTATCGACGAGCGGACGCAAAACGGGGCCTTTGCCTCAGTCGATGACCTGATGCGCGTATCGGGGATCGGTGAGAAGAAGCTCGCCAAAATCAAAGATTGCATTTGCGTATGAGTGCGACCGAGCGTGAGCAAGTGATGCCCCCACGGCCATTGATGCCGTGGACGATGGCGTTTTGTGCCGGCTTGTGTGTGGGCTGTGGCTTGGTGCTTAACATGGCGGCCGATGTGCTGCTGGGAGAGCCAGCAGCGCCCGACACGTCGCTTATGGTCATTTCCGTTGCGGCTGCAGCTTGCATCGTGTTGGCTCGGTCCTGCATGCGCCTTGTGCGGTGGCGGCGCTGGCTGTATGCCGCGGTTTTCGGCCTCGTGGCGGGGGCGGTCGTGTCCGCGGGTTGGGCGATCGGGGCGCTACGTGCTTCGAAGGCACTGGATAATCGGGCTGCGAGCAGTCTCGAGTTTGTTGTGCACGGCGACCCGTCCATCAATGACGATGCGTACTCCTATACCTGCGATGCGTATGAGGGCGAAAAGCGTTTGGGTCAGGTGCGGCTGTCGTGCGATCGCGAGCTCGACGCCGGTTCGCATGTACGTGCTATCGGTCGAATTTCGCGCTTTGAGAACGATGCGTATGGGCGCTCGCGCGTGCTTCGAGGCGAGCTTCGAAAAGTGAAGGTCATCCGGTTGGTGTCGGTCGATGAGGGCTCTCCGCGGCCGCTGCTTCGGCTGCGAAATGGGCTGCTTGCGTCCATCGCGCCTGCGACCGACCCGGCGCGTGCGCTCATAGCCGGTGTTGTCTGCGGTCGTTCGTCCGAGCTGCGCTCCCAGCCGGCGGGCGACTGGTTTTCGGTAACGGGAACGGCACATCTTATCGCCGTCTCGGGCAGCCATCTTGCCATCGTGGGGTTTGTAATCGAGGGTGTATTGCAAAAGACTCGGTGTTCACGTGGTCTTCAGCGGGCGATATTGGCGATAACGCTTGTGGGCTACGCTGCCTTTACGGGCGCGTCTCCCTCGGCCGTGCGCGCGTGCTGCATGGTGTTCGCGACGCTTGTCGTAAACGGCGCGGGGCGTCGCCGGCATGGCGCATCGGCACTCTTCGTAACCATGTCCATTTTTGTGCTGCTCCGCCCAACGGTGCTGTTCGATATGGGTTTTCAACTCTCGTGTGCCAGTGTCTTTGCCATCCTGTGCTTTTGCCCCTATGCGACCTACGCTTTGGGTGAGCTGGGTGTGCCGACGGGTATTGCCGGCATGCTTTCCGTCACGCTGTGCTCGCAACTGGCGACGCTGCCCATCACCATTCCTGCCTTTGGTACGTTCTCGCTCATTGCTCCGTTGGCGAATGCGGTCATCGGTCCGGTGGTGAGCCTACTGCTCGCTGTGTCGATCGTGCTGGTTCCCTTTTCGCTCGTGGCGCCGTTGCAGGCTTGGGCACTCGTCGTACCCATGATTGCCGCCCGTTGCGCACTGTTCTTTGAGCAGCTGTTTGCCGCCGTGCCGGGTGCATCTGTGAGCGTGCCGCCTGATAGCATGTGGATTTA
>JAIJJM010000145.1 GCA_022728415.1 Collinsella sp.
GCCATGCAGTGGGTGCAGTTTTTGCCCCAGACCGGCTTTCCGTTTTTCAAATGGACGTTGTTCAGAGGACACAGCTCCACGCACCTGCCGCAGCCGATGCAGGCGTCCGCTGCCCGGAAGGCATCGGCTTTTACAAAGAAGCGATAGAACGCCGGGTTCACCGGGGCAGTATCCCCTGCCTTGATGCAGGCGTTCAGGTCGTAAAGCGGCATCTCCAGCCCTTCGGCAATGCGCCGTGCCAGATACCGGCTGTTGCCGGTTCCCGTAAAATAAAGTACCATGGCTGTTCCTTCGTTTTTTTGTGGTTTTCAGATGCCTGTCTGCCCGGCAGACTGGAAATTGTTACACTTAAAAAAGCGGAATTTCACCATCATAGTTTTCTGCTTTTTCCAATAGCGGTCCTTTAGCTCCCATCGTAAACGCGATGTCGCTACTGCGGATAGAGAGCAGCTCCATTCCGGGTCTCACCTTCAAAAAATCCATCATTTTCTTCGTAAGAAGAATTTGCCCCTCCCGTGAAATCTCTACCCAGCAGTAGGAACGCCCCTTGTATTTGATAAATTCGCCAGAACCTGCTGAGTAGTCAAGCAACGGTGGAGTATCGTCCAAAATGTGACCAAGTTTTGACGGATGCAAAAGGCCTTTCCGGGTGACGCAGAAGCCACCGGTAATCTTACTTCCGGTAAAAAGATATACTTTTCCTTCATCTGCAATGTGATATTCTTCCATTGCCTGCGGTGGAATCCGCAATGTTCCATCCGTCCGAATGAGTGATTTCCCGAAAATAAATTTTCCTCCCTTATTCATTTGTGGCATAAAAACACCTCCTGAAATTCCGATTTTTCAACAATACAAGCAGGAAATTATTTATCATCTGTATTGTTTTCCCTTTTCTTATGAGTCGAACCCAAGCAAAGAAATGAAGAACCAAGACATAACCATGCTATAGCCATAGAACTTTCATTTCCACTCGTAAAGCCAATAGCTGACGCTATGAAAAACAGAACTGATGCAATGTAAAATAATCGAGCGAGCCTACAAACTCGAGCAGGAAATGGCTGTGGTCAGGCGCGACGTTGACGCGCCTTTGCGATGAGCCGGAACGGGGACTGGCGATCGCGGCCTGCATCCCTGTGTTGCTGGCGGTGGTGCTCTCACGCCAAACAATTGTACATTCGGATTGCTACACAACGAATGAAACTTGTTGATGCGGGGCGCGGTTCATTCAGAGTCGGCCCCCTCGCTTCATCCTCATGAAGCTCGTCGAATCACGACCCCACCGTAACGGATTCGCCAGTAAAGGTGCTGATCAGCAGCAAGATAAAGAACGCCAGGTAACTGATGCTCAGCAGATAGGCGATAACCAAAAAGACGACCCATCCGACATTGGTCTTGCCCTTAGCGCGGCGTTGTTCGCGAGAACGGTACAGCCAAATCGTCACGCCGATAGCGGCAATCAGCAACACGAATGCCGCCGCAGCCAGCCCGGCAAGTGCAAACATCACGCCTATACTCACAGCAATAACCGGGAGCAGCAGCAAGCCGCACCCGCAACCGCCCGGACTATATACAGCAGACTGTCGGCGTCGCTTCATCGCCGCGCCACCCCATCATCTCTGAGCACTACAGTGCGATGGCCTGCTGAACAGGAACGATCTTATCGAGTTCCGGTTCGATCCGCCTTTTCTCGACCTCAAGGTCAAACGCCACCTGAGCGCGCAGCCAATAACCATCCGTCAGGCCATAATAACGGCAAAGACGGAGGTCGGTGTCGGCCGTCACGCGACGTTTTCCCAAGACAATCTGACCGATACGCTGAGCCGGAATCCCGGTCTCTTTCGCAAGGCGATATTGAGAAATGCCCATGGGAACAAGAAACTCCTCTTTGAGAGGCTCACCAGGGGTCACCGGCGACAGCAAATCGGCCGAGGTCTCATCACTTGTGATAATCGACGATTTCGACATTCCAAGCCATCTCCTGTCTCCACTCAAAACAGACCCGATAGCGCTCATTACGATCCAATCATAGTATCGCCTTACGTTAATAACGTCAAACGTTTCTATAGACTTACATCTCTATTATAGCGTACATTTGTTCGTATTTTCTAGAGCAGGTATCCTTCGCCAATTAACCAAGCAGAAGCAATCGTTTGTAGACATCGAGGCCTTTGAGCAGAATTTCCTCGTCAAAGAGCATGCTATCGGTATGCAGAGCGCTTGTGGCATAGGCGGGGCAGCCATCCGAATCACTCGGGTTGTCTTGGTCCTCTGGCATACCCGTGCCCAGCAGGAAAAACACGCCCGGCAGATGGCGCTGATAGAACGCGAAATCCTCGGCGATCAGCAGCGGCTCGTCCACAAGTTGCAGCTCGGGCAAGGCAGGCGCAATGTGGGCAAACAACTCGGGGTCGTTATCGACTGGCGGATAGCCCTCGGCAAAGTCGAGATCGTACGTACAGCCCGTTGCGGTGCACGCCTCGTCGAGCGCACGGCGTACGCCCTCGCGTGCACGGTCGAACATGGCGTCCGTAAACACACGCAGGCTGCCGGCAACATGGGCCTCCCCCGCCACCGCATTGCAGACGGTGCCTGCCTGCAGCAGGCCGAACTTGCCAATGCAGGGCTCGTCGGCGCCCAGCTCGTCCATGAGCTCGCGCTCGGCAACCAAGAACTTGGCCGCTGCCAGCGCGGCATCATGCGATTCCTCGACTGGAACGCCGTAGGTCTTGGCGATATGGATGCTCGCGCCATGGATATGAATGTGCGTCTCGCTTGAGCGCGCCAGCAGCGGACCGGGGCAGCTCGCCAACGTACCGGCAGGCAAATCGGGCCACACATGGAAGCCGAAGATGCGGTCGGCACCATAGCGCTCGAACACGCCGCTCTCGCACACTGTCTTGGCGCCACCGGTCGTCTCCTCGGCAGGCTGGAACACAAAGAGAACGTTGCGCTTGATGGCACCTGGCTGCTCGCGAATCGTACGGTCGACGTACGTCGCGGCGGCAAGTGCCATGGCCATGTGTCCATCGTGCCCGCACGCATGCATCTTTCCGGAATGCGTCGAGGCAAAGGCCGCACCCGTCGCCTCCGCGATGGGCAGCGCGTCCATATCGGCGCGAATCGCCGTGGCATGCGCGGCGCCCGTACCAGCGTCGAAGAAAGCACAGACGCAGCTGGGGCACGGATGGGTCACCTCGCAGGCGAGCGGCGCCAACACGCCCTCAATATAGGCGATAGTCTGCGGAAGATCGAAGTCGAGCTCCGGGATCCTGTGCAAGTCGCGCCGATAGCGGCGGAGTTCTTGGAGCTCGGTCATAAAGGATCCTTTCATGGGGCATATCCATTCACACACTATTGTGATGCAGAATTGTGAAGCCCTTGTTTCTAGCATGTCCCTGCATTTTTTAAACGTTATATACGAATACTCTTGTTTGGTAAAGTGCAACGTGGTAGGGTCTTTACCACTTGATAGAGGCGCGGGCACGAAGAGCCGCGGGCGAGTCGGCAGGCTTTGACCCCGCGGGGAGGCGAAACCCGCCGAACTGGGTTTTTCGGGCACGAACAGCCTGGTGGGCCTGCGGGAAACACCCGCAGGACTGTCTGCAGCAATGCGGGAGCGCTATCCGGACATTGGGTCCACGCTATACGGATTCGATGCGCCGATGGCGCCGTCTGGATAGCGAGGTTTACGGGACATGGCATTGACCCCCAACGAGGCATATGCGGCCAAGCAGCCGTTTGTGGACAAGGAGACGCTCGAGCATATCGTCGAGCAGTTTCCCACGCCGTTTCATCTATACGACGAGGCGGGCATCCGCCGCAACATGCAAGAGGTGCGCGACGCCTTTGCGTGGAACCCAGGCTTTAAGGAATACTTTGCCGTCAAGGCCAATCCCAACCCGGCGCTCATCTCCATTCTCAACGAATACGGCTGCGGCTGCGATTGCTCGAGCTATACCGAGCTCATGATTGCCCGCTCGCTGGGTATCACCGGCCACGACATCATGTTCTCGTCCAACGACACGCCGGCGGCGGATTTTGCCCTTGCAGATAAACTGGGCGCCATCGTCAACTTTGACGACATCAGCCATATCGAGTTCTATGAGCGCGTCGCGGGCCCCATCCCCAAGACGGTAAGCTGTCGTTTTAACCCGGGCGGCCTGTTCCAGCTCTCCAACGGCATCATGGATAACCCCGGCGACTCCAAGTACGGCATGACCACTGAGCAGCTCTTTGAGGCTTTCCGCATGCTCAAGACCAAGGGCACCGAGAATTTTGGCATCCATGCCTTCCTTGCCAGCAACACCGTCACGAACGACTACTATCCCAAGCTTGCGCGCATCCTCTTTGAGCTTGCCGTGCGCCTGGAGCGCGAGACCGGCGCACATGTCGCCTTTATCAATCTGTCCGGCGGTGTGGGTATCCCCTACCTACCCGAGCAGCAGGCTAACGACATCCACGCCATCGGCGAGGGCGTACACGCAGCCTACGACGAGATTCTGGTCCCCGCCGGCATGAGCGATGTGGCCATCTGCACCGAGATGGGTCGCTTTATGATGGGCCCCTACGGCTGCCTGGTCACCAAGGCCATCCACGAGAAGCAGATCTACAAGGACTATATCGGCGTGGACGCAAGCGCCGTCGACCTCATTCGTCCCGCTATGTATGGTGCCTACCACCACATTACGGTGATGGGACAGCCGGGTGGCCCTGACAAGACCGCAGCACCGGTCACGAACACATATGACATCACGGGCAACTTGTGCGAGAACAACGATAAGTTCGCCATCGACCGCGAGCTGCCGCAGATCGACATGGGTGATGTGCTCGTGATTCACGATACCGGCGCGCACGGTTACTCCATGGGCTACAACTACAACGGCCGTCTGCGCTCCGCCGAGGTCCTGCTGCGCCCCGACGGCTCGGCAGACCTCATTCGTCGCGCCGAGCGCCCAGGCGACTACTTTGCCACGCTCGACGTGCTGCCGTGCGGCCGCGAGCTGCTGGCAAAGTCGCGTGCCGAGAGCGCCCGTCGGCGCGCCCAGGACGAACGCTTGGCCGTCGCCGCCCAATGGAACAAGCGCATCCAGATCTCAGAAGCGAAGGAGAAGAATATGGATGTCCGCAACCTCGAGGGCTCGATTGTCGCCCTCGTCACGCCATTTAAAAAGGACGGCAGTGTCGACTTTGACGCACTCGAGCGCCTTATCGATTTCCACCTGCAAAACGGCACCGACGCCATCCTCACCCTGGGCACCACCGGCGAAAGCGCCACGATGACCGATGACGAGGACAACTCCGTTGTCGCCGCCGTGGTCAAGCAGGTTGCAGGCCGCGTCCCCGTCATTGCCGGCTCGGGCTCCAACTCCACGCAGACCATGCTCACCAAGTCGCTCACCTACCAAGGCCTGGGAGCCGACGGCCTGCTGCTCATTACCCCCTACTACAACAAGTCCAATGAAGAGGGTATCTATCGGCACTTTAAGACCGTCGCCGACGCCGTGGACATCCCCTGCATCCTGTACAACATCCCCGGCCGCTGCGGCTGCAGCATCAGCGAGCGCAACGTAGAGCGCTTGGCCGCACACCCCAACATCATGGGTATCAAGGAAGCCTCGGGCAACGTCGCCTACGCGGCCAAGATTGCCCACCTGCTGTCCGACGACTTCCGCATGTACTCGGGCGAGGACGCGCTCACCGTGCCGCTCATGAGCCTGGGCGCCTCGGGCACCATCAGCGTGTGGGCCGACGTTCAGCCGCAGCTCGTGCATGACATGTGCCGTGCCTATCTGGACGGTGACGTGGCACGTGCCCGCGACATCCAAATTGCCGGCCAGCCGCTCATCAACGCCCTCTTTAGTGAGGTCAACCCCATCCCCGTTAAAGAAGCGCTCGCCCAGATGGGTATGATCGAGGCAAACTACCGCATGCCGCTATGCCCCATGGCCAACGACACGCGCGCTGCACTTACCGATGCTCTGAAGGGAG
>JAIJJM010000146.1 GCA_022728415.1 Collinsella sp.
ACGTTGGAATTCCAACGTTTTTCACATGATATTCTAATGTCACGAATCGGCATTCCACCATTCTTCGAGGGCGCGGGACAGGAACACGTCCCACAGATTAAGGCTTGGCGGGAACGAGGAAAGACAGTGGTCCTGACCGGCCTGGGAACGGGGATACCGGCCTCCTGATTTTGCTGTGGCAAGGAGAGCGAGATGAAAACGAGGTTCATGCGACACTTCCGGCATATGACCATGACCGTGCCGGCGATCGCCATATGCGCGGCCATGCTGTTGGCCACATCACCGGCTCAGGCCGAGAACGAAGCGGAGCCCCTTGCCGGTGACGCAACGGAAAAAACCGTTTCGATGACGATCAACAAGCGATGGAGCGGGGACACGGGCCATGAGAGCCAGCGTCCGACCCAGCTCGAAGTGGCGGTCAGGAACAACCAGACCGGCCAGAACGTGAGGATCGTGACCTTGAGCGCCGACAAGAATTGGACCACCACAGTCAACGGACTGCCATACGTGAAGGACTCGGAAGGACACCTCGACTATTCGGTTTTGGAAGTCACGGTGCCGGATGGTTATGAACAATCCTCCTCGATCATGACGAACCAGACCACAAAGGACCTCGAACTATGGACCCTCGCCAATGGTCTGGACGACAACTCCCTCAACGGTAGGTCCTTCGTCATTCTGAACGGCAATTCGGGCGACGTGCAGCTGTTGAGGGCCGAAGGCCCGACCGACGGCGTGATAACCGCCACCCAACACATATCCACCGATCCACTCACCGTGAACGGCAAGACCTACAACTCCTACGGCTACATCGGGAAAGGCACGGATGGATACACCGTCGAACAGTCGCTCGGCTGGACCGCAGTGAAGCAAGGCGGAGGATACGTCCTGCGAAGCAACATGCTTGAGAACGATCCGACCCTTCATAAAACCGCGTACCTTACGGTCGACAAAAAAGGCGCATACAAGCTTGCCAACGATATCAAGAAAGCCACCGTCTTCAAATACGATACGGCCAGCGGATCGCTGAACGCGAACAAGACCATCCTCTATCCGTATCAATACACCGACCAGGGACAGATGGATGACTACGTGTCCACCGCGACCATCACCAACACGTACGAAGGGTCGAACCCGTCCGGCCCGGAAATAACGGTGGGCGATGGGCCCGTCACCGTGAACGCGTCCAAACAATGGGTCGATGATGACAACGACTCGGCGCACGCCCGCCCAACATCGGTCGTCGTGAACGTATTGGCGGATGGACGGCAGGTCAAAGACGACAAAGGCATGGACGTCGCCATCACGCTCGACGCCGGCAACAACTGGAAAGGCAGCATGACCGGACTGCCCCGATACGACGCTGACGGCAAGGAAATCACATACACGTTGAAGGAACGGGATCTGCCAGACGGGTACACGGCCGCCGAGACCGGGAGGACGTCTTCGACGGACACGACATACTACTGGGTCCAGGCCAAAACGTTCGGCGAATCGGCGAAGGACAACGACCAGTATCTTGTCGTCGCCCAGAATATCGACAACAGGTCGCAATGGCTCGGCATGCATGTCGAAGGCAGTAAAGTCAGCTGGACCAACAAGGAAGGCCACAGCGCCCGAGTGGTGGACATCAACAACCAGAAGATCACCATCAACGGCGTGACCTACGACTCATGGATACCCCAAAACGTCGTCGACCAGCATAAGGACGCCCTGTGGAACTCCCATTACGTCGGAGACCTTGGAGATGGCCAATCGGGCATGAATCCTGATGGAAGCCTGATCATATACCACAATTTCGTCCTCGAAAGCACGACCAACCCAGGCCTATGCGTGAAAGTCAACGGACAGGGCGACCTCACAGGCTGCATCGCCAAAGCGGGAGATCCGGACGGGAAATGGACGGCTCCGCAGGAATCATGGCTCCACTACGGCATTCCATTGACCGCGAAGAAGGTGACCCTCAGCAATCCCAAGGAGGAATGGCCATACGTCATGGCCAACATGAAACACTACTATCTGCTGAACAACAACCACACCGGAGACGGCAACGCGCAGCAGGCGTCGGTCATGCGCATCTACAAGAAGGTGCCCGTCGAACGCAAGACCGTGAACATAGAACTCACCAACACATACGCCAGACAGACCACCGGCAGCGTGTCCCTGCACAAGGTGGACGAGAACGACCGGGATCTTTCCGGCGCGCGATTCACACTCTACTCGACCGCCGGCACCGGCGACCCCTACCAGTATGAGGGAGTCAAATACAGGCAGGTCGGCGAACCCCAAACCACAGGGAAAGACGGATACGTCAGATTCACCGGCCTCAAAGCCGACGGCAACGTGAGATACGTGCTCGTCGAGACCAAAGCGCCGCAAGGATACATCGCGATCGACCCGATCACGTTCACCCTGCCGTTGAGGAAACAGGGAACGATGGACCCCGATTATCGGGGTACCAGCAAACCCGACGGCGGTTCGACCCTCTACTACGACATCACCTACAAGGCGGTCGACCATCCGGCGGTCACACTCCCCGAAACGGCCGGTCCCGGAATCCTTCCGGCCCTGGCCGCGGGCGTCATGCTCATGGGAACGTCCGCCGTGATGATCGCCAGACGCCGCCGGCGGAACACATGAGATTCTTCACGCGTCCCGAACGCGTGATCAAAAAAGCAAAATTCCAAAGAAAGGAAGAACAATGACACCAAAGAAAACAGGTGTCGCCGCCATCGCGTGCGGCCTCGCGCTGACGATGTGCCTGAGCATGGGCTTCGCGTCCACCGCCTCGGCGGCCACCGTCACGTTCGACAAGGACCTGCAGGGACAGACCGTGTCCGGACGATCCTTCAACGCGTACAAGCTCGCCACCATGAGCCAGCCGACCGCCGACGGCGACGTCACCTACACGTTCGTCGACGATAACGTCAGGAACGTCGTGAAGACGACGCTGAAGGCAATGGGCAAGAACGTGGACAAGACCGGCACGGACGTGGCTCTTTCCGGCGTCATCGCCAACCTGACCAACTCCGAAAAGGTCAAGTTCGCCAGCAAGCTTACGGATACGCTGAAGCAGAACGCGAACATCCGTCCCACGACCATCAACGGCAACACCGCGACCCTCGATGATTACGGCTACTACGTGATCGAAGAGACGACCGCCGCCGCGAGCGTCGTGAAGGCCGCCCCGTTCCTGCTGCAGGTCAAGGGCCAGAACGTCAACACGACCCTGAAGAGCGCCCAGCCGTCCATCAACAAGGACATCGTCTCCGACGGCAAGAAGGACACGAAGTACGACGACACCAGCATCGGCCAGGACGTCAAATTCGAACTGAACGACATGAAGGTGCCGAACACCTACGGCTACGACACGTTCACCTACACCATCAACGATCAGATGTCCACAGGTCTGACCTTCACCAAGGCCCAGCTGGACGCCATGACCATCACCATCGACGGCAAGATGGTGGACAAGTCGAACTACACCGTGTTGGTCAACGGCTATGACCCCAGCACGCTGGGCACTGATTGGAGTGTCAAGGGCGCCAAGTTCCAGATCAAGTTCACAGACACCTACTTCATCGGCACGTACGGCGACGCCGGTGCGGACGGCAAACTCTCCTACACCCAGAATCCGGAGGCCGGCAAGCCCATCAAGGTGAACTTCTCCGCCACCCTCAATGAGGACGCCAAGACCGCGGACCCGGAGAACAACACCGTGAACCTGACCTACACGAACAAGCCGGGCAGCACCACCGACTCCACAGACCACAAGGTCTTCGTGTACACCTACGGCATCGACGTCAACAAGACCTTCTCCGACAAGAAGGACCTGTTCAGCCAGGTCGAGTTCGGCCTGACCGGTGCCAGCGGCGACGAAATCTACGTCACCGGTTCCAACGGTAACTACACGGTCGTCAAGAAGGGTACCGCCGGCGCGGTGTCCGCGACCAGCGGCCTGAAGCTCACCGCCCAGGGCGAACTGAAGATTAAGGGCCTCGATGCGGGAATCTACACGCTTACGGAAACGAAGTGCCCTGACGGATACGAGCCCGCAGGCGGCAAGACCCAGACCATCACAATCACTCCGGACTACGGCGCTAACGGATCCAACGGCGTGGCCGGCAACAAGGTGACCGTCGCCCAGGACACCAACAAGGACGGCTACGTCGACGCCTCGGTCGTCAACAAGCCGGGAATCTTCCACCTTCCGGAGACCGGTGCCGCGGGCATGATCCTCTTGCCGATGATCGGCATCGGAGTCATGGCCGGCGCCGCGATCACCCTGCGCCGCAAGGCACAGTCCGACAAGTGACCACAATGATTGACAGGCCTCTATAACGCCAGCCAATCCGTTGAAAGGGGCCGCGGCCCAGAGCCGCGGCCCCTTTCCCATATGAGGGGAAACGGCATGACAGGCAAACCAGCCGGAAAGCGACGCAGTCCCACCATCGGGACCATCGCATTGGTATTGGTGTTCCTCCTGGGTCTCGCGGCCTTCCTCTATCCGCTGGCTAGCAACGCCCTGTACCAGGCGGAGCAAAAGAAGGATCTGGCCCTTTACGAGAAAAGCATGCGGGAACTCGCATCGAAAAAGACAGGCGACAAGAACACGGCGGGACGGCGGTTGGACCAGGAACTGGAAGCCGCCCGCCAATACAACGAGAATCTTCTGGACCACGGGGCTTTCCTCACCGACCCGTTCGACGAAAGCAAGATCGAGGATCCATCCACGGAACCCTATGCGAGCCTGCTCAACCCGGATGGCGACGGGCTTATGGGATACATCAGCATACCTGCGTTGGACGTGAACCTGCCCATTTACCACGGCACCACGGCCGAGACCCTGTCCGCCGGCGTCGGACACCTCCAGCCCACCTCCCTGCCTGTGGGAGGAAAAGGAACCCACGCAGTGCTTTCCGCCCACACCGGGGTCGCCGGAAAGAAACTGTTCACCGATCTCGACCAACTCGACAAAGGCGACGAATTCTACATACGCGTCTTGGACAGGACCCTCGCCTACAAGGTCGACGACATCCGCGTCGTACTGCCGGAAGACGTCTCGTCATTGTCCATCGACCGCAGCAAGGATTACGTCACCCTGGTGACCTGCACGCCATATGGCGTCAACGACCACCGTCTGCTGGTGAGGGGAACGCGCACCAAATACGTTCCCGAAAAGGAAAGAAACACGACGCGTAAGAACCTCATCAGCGGAAGCTGGGTATCCGACTACATCAAATCGATCACGTTATGGGCGGTGGTGTTCACCGCGGCCGGTGCCATCATGACCGTGCGCCGCGCGAAAGCCATGCGTCAGGTCCATGGACGGCACCTGGCGAATATGGGCTGACCCGTCCATGATGGGGGGAGGACTTCGAACGCATCCTTGGAATCCATACGCCCGCGAAGGCGACAGGCCCGCATCGTCGGAATCTTCGGGACGAGGCGGCATTGTCCGGATCGGCTGGGAACCGAACACGGAGAATGAGCCTAAGAGCGGACGGCATGTCGAAAAACGGGGGAAAGGGGAAAGTTTGGAAAACGGGTGGACGTTGACAGGTCTAGATTTCACCCGCAACACCCCTGAAGGAAGGGGAATGTTGCAATATCGAGGGTTTCCATCATCGCCGCCGATGATATCCTATAAAAAAGAGACGCAACGGGTTATATAGGGGCAAGTTTCGGGGCAATCTGCCCGAACGGCAAAACGGTTCCCAAATCTTGGAGGAGTCCTGTGGGACGCGACCGCAAGCGACATCGGGAATCCCCTCACATATCCGCCGAAGAACAAGGGATGGTTGCCATGCTGCCTGCACTGCGATCGGGATCCACCGACGTGCGGTCGAACCATGCCGTCTTTGAAGGCGAATCCGGCGAACTCCGGGGGGGGGGGCTTCCGAAGCTCACGTCCCATCGACGGGAGGCATGGCCTCCGATGATCGGAGCGTAGGAGAAGACGCATTCCGGCCTGCCG
>JAIJJM010000147.1 GCA_022728415.1 Collinsella sp.
TCCGTGGGCGCGGGAATCCGCGGGCCGATCAGCACCTTGGACAGCGGCGAAAGCACCAGATACATCGTGTAGGAGTATCCCGCCAGCCAGGTGGGTAGCAGGGTGCGGTTAGAGTTGGCGATTAGGGCGTTCGCGCCGAATTATTTGGGTTTGATGACTTTATTCAAGAGAGGCTGACGAATGGTTTCGCCACATCATGTTTTGAAGATTGCGACTGCGCTGTCTGCGGTTGCGTTGACGGCTTCCGTTGCGGTTACGCCGGCTTACGCATTGCAGGATATCGCGATTGAGGATGCTGTTGCGCAAAGCGGTTTTGTTACTGCAGATAATGGCGTTGTTGTGCAGTCTGACGATCAGTCGGATGATCAGTCGGGCGACCAGCAATCGCAAGACAGCATGCCCGACAATCCGAATGCGAAACTTCCAGGCACCGTCAGTGACGAGATTTCCGACGATGCCACCGTGGTTTCGGAAGACCTGGCCGTTACCCCCGAAGGTGAGGTCAAGAATATTGAAACCGGCGAAACCGTGACCGATGCGACACTGGTCGGCACGCAGGATCAGCAGCCGGATCCGCTCGCCAAAACCAACGGCGAATCCTTCATTCCGGTAAGTGCGGAAGATGTCAAAAATGCCGTAGCCGACGCGAACGTACAGCTCTCCAAATTCGAAAGCAATGAATACGGCGCGCACTGGGGCACTTACAACAATACGAAAGCCTTCTTCGACTACCAGAACAACCTGTTCGTGCAGCAAGCCAAAGGCGTGATCGACGTTTCCGAATGGCAGGGCGACATCGACTGGGCCAAAGCGAAAGCCGACGGCGTGGAAGGCGTGATCATCCGCCTCGGCTACGGTTGGGGCAACAATGCCGACAAGAAAGCACAACGCAACATTTCCGAATGCAAGCGACTTGGCATCCCGTTCGGTATCTACTGGTATTCCTACGCGGACACTCCGTCGATTGCCAAAGAAGAAGGTGCCGGCGTGGTCGCCAAACTCAAGCGATTCGGTGTGAACGCGAGCGACTTGGCGTACCCCGTGTACTACGACCTGGAAAAGTGGACGTGGAAGGGGCATCAGCCGCCCACCGATCCGAACGTGTACAACGGTATCGTCAACAATTGGTACGGCGCACTGCAGTCCGGAGGATACAAGAATCTGGGCGTCTACTCGTACACCAGCTACCTGCAAGGCCCGCTGAAACATGCCGACATTTACGCCAAAACCACGTGGGTGGCGCAGTACGGCGCTCGCATGGGATTTGACTCGTTCCCGACCAACAGTCGCGGATGGCAATACACCAGCTCCGGCAAAGTGGGCGGTATCAGGGGCAATGTGGATATGAATGCGTTTGGGAATAAGGAGTATGTAGATAAGAACAATAGTAACAACGCAACTTCCTATGAGGTTAAGGGAGACATGGGAGTTGAGTGGCGCTCTATTGGCGCAGAGAAAAGCGTTATTGGTAAACCAATTGCGAATGAAGTTTGCGATTGGACTCAGGGCAGGGTGAACTGCTATCAGAATTTTGAGAATGGTGCGATTTCCTGGACTCCGTCAACAGGCGCGCACTATACGACTGGAACAATACGCAAGGAATGGGCTCGTCGCAATTATGAGCACGGCGTCTTGGGATATCCGATCGAAGATGAGAAAAAGTTGTCGAATGATTGGAAATATCAACGCTTCCAAAATGGCGATATCTGGTCTCATGGAATGAAAGAAAGCCGTATTGTTCTGTACAACCTGCGTGATTCTTTCTATAAGAATGGCGGGTATTCGTCGTTGGGCGGTCCCGTGGCCGATGAGGAGAACATGGGCCGTGGCTGGTGGCGCCAGCGTTTCCGGTATGGCGATGTGTGGAGCAAGGACGGCACGGATTATCGTTTCGTGATCAAGTTCGATCTGCGTGATTCATGGAACCGGCATCGTGGTTTCTCCTGGTTGGGCGCGCCTGTGGCGAACGAGGAGAACATGGGTAACGGTTATTGGCGTCAGCGTTGCGAGAACGGTGATGTGTGGACCCGTAACGGGGCTTCCGAGAAGTACATTGTGATGCTGAATCTGCGAAAAGAGTACTACGCTAAGGGTGGTTTCTCAAAGCTTGGAGGCCCGGTTTCGGAGGAGCGTAATCTGGGCTCGATCTGGAGGCAGGATTTCCAGAAAGGGTCGATTTACGCACGTTAGAAATGGTGTTTTGACTCTGTAGTAGAGTTTGTTTCCGTAAAGAGTTGATACCAGCTTTATGCAGGTAAGGATTATTTCATAATGGCTAAAAAATCCATTGTAATTATCGGCGGCGGTCCCGCTGGCTTGACTGCGGCTTACGAACTTCTTAAGGATAATGGCTCTGAGCAGTATGATGTCACCGTCCTTGAAGCTTCCGGCGAGTTTGGCGGTATTTCCCGTACTGTGCGCCACAACGGGAATCGTATGGATATCGGTGGCCATCGCTTCTTCTCGAAGGATGACCGTGTGATGAATTGGTGGAAGACCATTCTTCCTCTGCAGGGTGCTCCGTCTTATGACGATAAGAAGTTGAACCGTGCTCATGACATGGAGCCTGGCGGCCCTGATCCGGAGAAAACAGACGAAGTAATGCTGAAGCGTCACCGTGTTTCCCGTATTTACTGGCATGGCAAGTTCTTCGATTACCCTGTGAGCCTGAAACCGCAGACCCTGAAGAATATGGGCTTTATTCAGACCATGAAAGTGGGTTTCTCCTACCTGAAGTCCCTTATTCATAAGCTTCCGGAAGATAATCTGGAAAACTTCTATATCAATCGTTTTGGTAAAGCCCTCTACGGAATGTTCTTCGAAGGATATACGGAGAAGCTTTGGGGGCGTCACCCGTCTGTTATTTCCGCTGATTGGGGCTCGCAGCGTGTGAAGGGCATCAGCATTATGGCGGTGCTTAAGGATGCTTGGGGCAAGCTTGTTGGCAAGGAGAAGAAGGCCGGTGAGGGTGAGACCTCATTGATTGAAGAGTTCTGGTATCCGAAGTTCGGTCCAGGCCAACTGTGGGAAACCGTCGCTAAGCATGATGAAGAGTTTGGCGCGCATATTGTTAAGCATGCTGAAGTTGTGAAGATTAACGAAACGGACGAAGGAAAGATCGCTTCTGTTGTTTATCGCGATAGCGAAGGGCATGGGCAGATCCTTGCCGGTGATGAGTTTATTTCCTCCATGCCTGTGAAGGACCTGGTTAATTCCATCGCGGAAGGAAACCAAGCCACGAAGCCGGTTCCGTCGGATATGAAGAAGATTGCCGATGGTCTTCCGTATCGTGATTTCGTGACGGTTGGTTTCCTTGTCGATCACCTGAACCTCAAGAACGAAACGAATATTCCGACCTTGGGCAACCCGCAAATCGTTCCGGACTGCTGGATTTATGTGCAGGATACCAGCGTGAAGGTTGGACGTATTCAGGTATTCAACAACTGGAGCCCGTACTTGGTTCAGGATGTCGACAATAAGGTCTGGATTGGTCTGGAGTATTTCTGCAATGAAGGCGATGCTTTCTGGGAAATGACAGATCAGGAGTGCATTGATTTCGCAGCTGATGAGCTTGTGAAGATGGGAATTATCGCATCAAAGAACGATATTCAGGATTCTCATCGCGAACGCGTAAAAAAGGCATATCCTGCTTATTTCGATACCTGGTATCAGATCGATGATCTGGTGAAGTGGCTGGATTCCTTCGGAAACCTGTATTGCGTTGGACGTAATGGCCAACACCGCTACAACAATATGGATCATTCCATGGCTACTGCTTTTGAAGCGGTCGGTAACATCAAGAGCGGTCGTGAAGATAAGAAGAACATCTGGAATGTGAACACTGACAAAGAGTATCACGAAGAGAAGTAAGCAATAGAGTGGCGCATAGTGGGTGATGTACCTCTATGCGCCACTCTATTCTAAGAGAGAATGGAATGAGAGAATTTTGGAAAAACATGTTGTGAGTTTCCGAAGGAAAATGATCTTTTCAGGTCTTTTTTCTTTACTATTCTCCTTTTTAATGGTATTAGGATACTCTTTTTCTAAAACGTATAGTTTTCAATTTATTGATACCTACAAGGCGTTTATCTCATTCTGCGTTATCTCGTTAATAGCATTTGGGATTATGTACGCGGTTCTTTCTCGTATAAATGTGCCTAAAGAATCGGAACTGTCGAAGAGCTGCAGGAAAGTACGTCATCCATTTTTTTCTGCTTGGGTGCTGATTATTGTTGCTTGGACTCCATATTATGCGATATTTGCGCCGGGACTAGGGTTTTATGATAGCCTCTGGCAGCTGTCGCAGTTTTATGGCTACACTTCATATAATTCTCAGCATCCTGTCTTGGCAACTCTTGTTATTGGTGTTTTATTTTCAATTGGGAAACCGTTGGGAACAAATTTCCAGTTCCTTATCTACACGAGTATTCAAGTACTGCTTGTTTCCGCTGTTCTAGCGTTTATAGCGTGGTTTGCGTATAAGCGCCTGCTTGTTGCAGAAGGTGAAGAGGGGAGCAATCGAGTCTTTTGCTTGTGGTGTGTGCTTGTTGGTTTTTCCGCGCTGAACCCACTTTTCCCGCTGTACTCATTGTCTGTTTTAAAAGATGTACCTTATGCTGCCGCGATTGCGGTGATGACGGTTTTACTCGTGGAAGTGATCGGTGACAAGAAAGTGATAAATGAGAGGACATTTGTCATCCTCTTTTCTTGTGCCTTTATGGTGATGAGTGTCTTCCGCAATGAGGGTTTGATTATTGCGATTGCATGTGCCGCTCTTGTTTCTTTTGCTCAGGTGAAAGATAAAAAGAAATTTTACACTTTTCTTTCCGTGGGCTTGGTTGGTGTCGTTGCTGTTGCGTCATTGATGAGCTCGGCATTGATTAATCCGCAGAAGGGGAGTCGTATTGAAATGTTAACGATTCCTGTTCAGCAGATTTCGAGGGAGGTTCGGGATAATCCATCTTCGTTTACGGCTGATGAAAAGAAAGAGTTAAACGAGATGCTTGTAGATGATACGCTATGGAGTGATCTTGGCGCTAAATATTCGCCCGAACTCGTTGATCCTGTGAAAGTTCTTTTCAGAAAAGATTTTTCGTTGAGAGCATTTCTGAAGGTGTGGGGTCGTCATCTTGTTCTGCATCCAGATACCTATCTGTCGGCGACATTTTCTGGAACGTTTGGTTTCTTCTACCCATGTAGGGCAAGCATTGGGCAGGGATCTGTGTATGACAGTTTCCAGTGGATGAATCCTCAGACAGTTAGTGGGTGGAAACAGTATATGGGTGTTCCAGACGGAGAATTGTATCCGACATATCTAGGAAAAGCAGAAAATTTGCGTGAGGAATTCATACAGTCATTTGAGAATCTGTATAAAATACCAGTTGTAAGTCTGATTGTAAAACCAGGAACATATTTTTGGATTGGATGTCTTGCTGCATGTTTGGCTTGCTTTAAGCGTAATTATATACTATTAATTGCAATGGTTCCTTGTGTTCTGATTTTCTGCGTATGCCTGTTGTCTCCCGTGAATGAGAGTGCAAGATATGCTCTTCCTCTAGTTTTTTCGGCACCAGTACTTTTGATTATTTCCGTGTGTATGCCTTCTAATAGGTTGGAAAAAGGTAATAGAAAGTAAGACCTAATTTGATCGCGTTGAGCAGAACGACATGACAACCGTTCAGAAATCAAATAACAGATGAAGACAGAGAAACAGAGAATCCGGGCTGGAGCTTCTCCGGATAATTGCAATTATCCTTATTGTTTCTCATCATTTAGTTGTTCATTGTCGGGGCTGGTGCCGTTTTGTTGGGCTCGTCATTGATTCCATCACCACCAATCATGCCACAAGACCGAGCCCGCGTCGACGATCCATGATGCTCATGCCGAACTCCGTCTTGATGCGCTTGTCCCGGTACCAGACCATG
>JAIJJM010000148.1 GCA_022728415.1 Collinsella sp.
TGTTGAGCAAGACAACCCAAACAGGAGCCGTCACCCCAAAGCAGAGCATCCATACCCCAAGCATTTTGCGCTGCGGACAGCTTCGCAGCACTATATACGTGAGCAGCATCCCCGTCAGCACCGCAAACCCGTGGATTCGCCCCCTAGCGACCGCATAGATTAAGGCAACCATGCCCATTGAGACCAACGGCACGATAGCCCGAGTATGGGCATGAACCTTAAACGGGCGCAGCTTAACAGCGAGCGAAGCCATAGACGCTATGCCGCAAAACAGGACCGGTGCAGCCATCAACGGATCGCGTATGCACCTCCATGCCGCGATATAGACAAAAGACCATTCCACGGCAGACAGTATCGCCCACACGCACGGGCTTCCGAGCCCAATCGCTTCGCCTGCCCTATCCAGCGCAGCTTTACGATTCGGTTTTCCACCCGTGTAGCGTAGCGACAGAAACAGTCCGAGACCCAATGCATAGCTTGAGAGAGAAAAGGCGACAGCCCACGAAACACCGGACCCCCAATCGCTATCCGCCATTACCAAGGGGCCTGCCGCAAGGAGGATGAAAAATAATGTGAGCAGATATCGAAACAGCCGGCGCGTTCGAGCTGATGCCAACATATCGTCAGCATGCCGCTGCGGCAGCTCATGCCCTACAGTATCACCCTCACCCGCAAACAACGCCACGAGCTCGCGTGAGCCCGCAACCGACGCCTTCCCGTATGCTCGGTGAAGCGTTGTTCGCACCGTCGATGGCCTCGTATCCGTCTCCTTGGCAATTTCCGCCGGCGTTTTCCCTTTGAGCAGCAGTCGAACAAACTGCTCTTCTCGAGGCGACAGGGCAGGGGAAAACACTCCCGCATCGAATGGGTCGGACGCGCAGGCAATATCCGGATTGTTGTCCCGTTCCCCCCTTAGCAACGTGCACACGAAGGCAACAGCAATAGCGGACCCCATCGCAAGCAATGCAATGATCGCGGCATCGCTTGCGAAGTATGCCGCCTCAACAGCCGGAACAAGACCAATAGGGACTGCTACGAGCACAGAACGGGCAAACACGTCGCTCTGTCCCCGACCAAAGGCGCGGAGACAGCAAAGCGGCGGGGCCACAGCCAACACGAGATAGACCAGAGGAATTAAAAGCGCAAGACCAATTGTCGCGGCCGAAACAGAGGGTGCCCCCCATGGCTCCGGAACAATTCTCCATGAAACTCGACAGCAGAACAGCAGACAAGACATGACGGCTATTGTTTCTGTAAAAATCGCGTCCTGCGGATGACGAGTTTCTCTTTCGTCAGCCCGCGTCGCCCCCTGCGTCAAAGGAGAGCCCGCCGTATCCCAAATTACATATGAGAGGAGCAGCGACCCAGCAAAGCACGAGGCGCATGAAACGCCGCGCAACAGCCAGATAGGCGCAAACACGAATGGAATAGAATCTCCGCGAGCATAGAAGGCCAAGTCGGCCCACTCGGGAACCGCCGCAATAGTAGCAAGGAAAATACCGAAGGCGCCAAGGAACCCCGGCCGCCTTATTTCTCTCCCCTTGCGGAGCGCAACGCCGTGACCAAACACCGCGAGGCATGCGCCCAGGATAACGAGCCAGGTCATTGCACCTGATGCCAAGCCAATTGAAGATGAAAACCGGTGATAAGGGGTGACCGCCATTACGATAAGCACAATGGCGCAGGCAGATGTGGCAGAGCAGCGGGAAAAGAGCATATGACCTCCATAGCGTGTCATTATATCGCTCGAGCCGCTCGTTTATCTCTGTTCTCACACCAGCCAGCATCAATGATTCGGGTGAACTCCAATCCGCGCCAGATCACGGTCCAGCTTTTGTCCGCAGTCCCCGCATCAAAGCGGGATGCGGTTTCCTTTTGAGTATCGATTCGGAAACTGCATCCCATTCTGGGCCAATATTCTGGGATGCAGTTTCCGCAGCCTGCCCCGTTGGGAAAGCGCATCCCGCAATTTGGACGAAAACTGGGACGCGCTTTCCGGGTGGGTCGAGACGAGGGCCAAGCCAGATAGGCCACCTCGCCCCGCTACCTTCACCATGCACCCGAGCGTGCTACACTAGCAGCATCTATGCCGCCGCGAATGGCTCGGCCCCGCGCCCGCCGCTCGCAAACGAACTTTAAACGCACGAGGGTTGGCCATGCCGCTTTTCTCGCAACATACCGCCCGGTTCTCGCCGGACGTTCCCTTGGAGGGCACCAGCTCTCGCGAGCTGCTCAAGCGGTACCAGCCGCTCGAGACGCTTGCGACCGGCGGTTTTGGCTCCATCGAGATCTGCCGCGACACGCACTTGCGCCGTCGCGTGGCCATTAAGCGCATCCCCCTTATCAACGGCGCCGGCATGCCCGCCAGCGACATCATTGATGTCCTGCGCGAGGCACACACCGCCGCCATGCTTCAACATCCCAATATCGTGCAGGTTATCGACTTTACGCACGATACCGCCTATGCCTACCTGGTCATGGAATATGTCGACGGCATGTCGCTCGCCGAGTTTTTGCATAGAGTTGACGGCCATTCGCTCACCTTTGACGAAGCCGCGGCCATTGCCGACGCGCTGGGCCAGGCGCTCACCTTCGCCCATAGCAATGGCGTGCTCCACCTGGACATCAAGCCTGCCAACGTGCTCATCGACCACTCGGGCAACGTTAAGCTCACCGACTTTGGCATGGCGCGGCTGTCGTCTGCCGGCGGCTTTGGCGGCTCGCGCGGCGGCACCATCGGCTACATGCCACCCGAGCAGCTCGATATCGAGACCGGCACGGTCGACGAGCGCGCCGATGTCTTTGCCCTCGCCTGTGTGATCTACGAAGGCCTATGCGGCAGCGCCCCCTTTATGGCCGCCACGCCCGGCGACTCGCTCGGCCGCATCATCGGCGGTGCCACCTACCCCAGCGAGCTCATCCCGCACTTTCCCCCGGGAGCCGAGGCTGCGCTCATGAGCGCCCTCTCCCCCATGCCGCAGGACCGCCCCAACAGCATCGAGGCATTTTGCGACCAGCTCCTTGCCGGTCTGGGCAGCGTGCGCGAGGGCCGTCGCAGCCTGGAGCAGATGGTGGGCGAGCTTTCGGATGACGAGCGCACGGCAGACGATATCGAATCGTTGCCCTATGAGGACGACACCATCGAGGTCGACCCCGCACTCGGCTGGGCCGGCACGCGCTGGAGCCACGCGCGCAACTACACCATGCGCGCCATCTCGGCGCTAACGTGTGGTGCCTTTAGCTTTTTGATCATGCAGACGGCTGGCGTCGCGGCGCTTCCCGGACTCATTGCCGCGGCCATCGCGATTGGGGCGGCCGCCGGCCTGGCCCCGCAGATTGGCTCGGCTATCTTGGCCGTGGGCTTTTTGGTACTTATGGCCAACGCCACTCTGCAGGCGCAGGGCATCCTGTCGATGCTGCCCGTCGCGGTGCTCTTTGCCGCCACCATGTCCGGTTGGTGGATCGCCTGGGGCCGCACCGAGGCCGCCGCGAGCGCCGTGCTCACCTGCGCGGTGGCACTTGGCTGTCTAACGGGCGACGCCCTCCTTGCCGCCGGGGTCGCCGCCGGCATCGCGGCCTTTTGGCTCGGCCCGGCAAGCGCCGCGGCCGCCACGGGGATGGGCGCGCTTTTTGGCCGCCTGGCTACGGTCGCGCTTTCCGCCGGAGGCGTGCTGGGGCTCGGCAATGTTGCCGCGGCGCTGGGAGACATGCTCTCCTGGGCTGCCATCGTACTCGTCGCGGCGACAGCTGCACTGACATCTCTGCTGCTCAACGCCCATGCCAAGCGTGCCGAGCAGGGCTCGAACCTGACTGCAATCGCCGCCATCGCCGGCTGCGGAATAGGCTCCGCGGCGTCGCTCTGTCTTGCACACCATATGGAAATTGCCAGCCTTGCGGCCGCGGTCGTCGTCAAGGCGGCGGTTGCGGGAACCCTATCCTCTATAATCGTTGGGATATGCCTATATTTGCTCGGATACCAAAGAACCTATACGGAGAGTGATCTTTCGTGAACTTCCTGAACATCTTCGAGGACCACGTGGCCGGCATCTTCGGTGCCACCCGTGCCCCGTTCTCCTTTAAGAAGCTTGCCAAGCAGGCCGCTCGCGACATGGAGGATCAGACTCTGGTGATCAACGGCGTCAACACCGCGCCGGCACTCTATACCATCCTGATCGCCGTCGATGACGATCCCATGCTCGCCCCGTTCTACCCCGAGCTTTCGCGCGAAGTCCGCGAGTTTGTGAAGGCACAGGCCGAAAAGCGCCGCTATGTGTTTGTCGGCGAGCCCCTCGTTCGCTTTATGATCGACCCGCAGCTGCGTGCCGGTAAGTTCTCGGTCTTTGCCGAGAACGTCGACGCCCCCACGCTCGGTCGTCTGTACGAGGAAGAGCGCGCCTACCAGAATGGCCTGGGCCAGAACAACTCGGCCGCAAGCCGCGCCGTCAGCGCTCCCCGCGCCGGCAAGCAGCAATTCGCCGCTCCGCAGCAACAGCACCCCGCCGCCATGCCCCAGCAGCCGGCGCCCCGTGCCGCCGCTCCCGACCCGCTCGCCGCGGCCGATCCCTTTGCGCCCAACGTCCCCGACCCCGCCGCCGCACCCATTCCCGTGCCACAAACCGTCTCGCGCGACGCGCTTGCCGGCATGGGCGGAGCCGCCGCGACCGGCGCCGCCGTGGGCCTGGGCGCCGCAGCCAGCATCGCCTCCAACATGGCAAGCTCTCGCGCCCCGCAGCGTCCGCTTGCCCAGCTCGTCGACGTCGTGAGCGGCGAGAGCCACAGTATTACTTCCGCGCAGGTGACCATAGGTCGCGAGCGTTCGGTTTCGGACATCGCCCTGCGCGACCCCAACGTTTCGCGCCGTCACGCCCAGCTCACCTTTACCGGCTCGGACTGGTCGATCGAGGACCTCAACTCCACCAACGGCACGCTCGTCAACAACCGCCGCATCACGCGCTGCCCGCTGCGCAACGGCGACCTGCTGACGTTTGGCCTAAGCACCTTTGAATTTAGGGGATAGTCGCTTATGAACATCGATATCGTCCTTTTTGCAGGCCGCATCGTCCTGGTCGCCCTGCTCTACATCTTCCTGTTCGCCGTCATGAAAACCGGCGTGGGACTCGTACGCGGCCAGCGCCGTGACTCCGCTATCTGGACGATCGATGTGGACAAGGGTCCGCGCGGCATCCGTGGCATCCATGTAGACATGCTCGGCCCCGTCATCGTGGGCCGCTCGCCGTCCTCGGACATCTGCATCAACGAACCGTTTGTCTCGGCCTCGCACGCACGTTTTTCGCTGCAGGGCCCGGCACTCATCATCGAGGACCTCAACTCGTTGAACGGCACGCTCGTTAACGGCCGTCAGCTGGTGGAGCCCGCAACGCTGCGCGAGGGTGACGAGGTCCAGATTGGCGACGTGGTCATGAAGGTGAACCGTCGATGATCGACGAGGAGAACAAGTCCGCAACCATGCCCGAGACGCCGACTGTCCCCGCAGCTGCGCCGGCTCATGCCGCTCCGGCGCGCCCTGCGACCGTAGAGCCCGAGGACACCGTGTTCTCCCTGCCTCTTTCGCATGTAACTCAAGAATATCCGGCACTCGTCGATGACGATGACGAGGACGCCGACACCGGGCTGCTCGACGCCCCCATCGGCGCGCACACCGCCGAGCAGCCCGCGGAACCGAAGGCAACGCCCGCACCGGCTCACTTTGCCGAGCCCGTCGCCGAGGCGATTAACGAGAGCGTTGCCGTGTTTGCAGCCCCCGAGCCTGCCGCGCCGGTATTCCCCGTCGCCCCGGCAAGCGAGGCGGCACCCGCACCCGCAACGCCTGCCGAAGTCGAGCAGCCCGTTGCCGCGCCCGCCACAGCTCCCGAGCCCTCCGCTCAACCCCAGAGCACGCCCGCGCCGTCGCACTTTG
>JAIJJM010000149.1 GCA_022728415.1 Collinsella sp.
GGCCAGTCGCTCTCCAGCCGCCAGCTGCTGGATCTGGCGAAAGATTTCACCATTGCTTATCGCACTGAATTAAAAGATACCCAGCAGCTGCAAAAATGTGCCGATCGCCTCGCGCAAAGCGCGCAGGATTTCCGTCTGCAGTTGGGCGATCCGGGCTATCGCGGCAACCTGCGCGAACTGCTGGCGGATAGCCACATTCAGCGCGCGCTGCTGCTGCTCGATGACGCGCTTGAACTGTGTTATGACGTCGCCAAACTCTCGCTTGGCCGCTCGGCGCTGCTCGACGCCGCCTTTGAGGTCTGCGGTATCGCACCTACCACGCGCGCCGAGACGCTCGACGTCGCCGCCTTTGTGCGCTTGGCTCAGGAGCTTTCCCATGACGCCTAATGTCGGACGCGTGACGTTTACAAAAAAGAAGAAAACGGTGGCCTGCCCGGTGCCGCTGGCGCCGCTTGCCGATACGCATGCGCATCTGCTCTCATTTTGGGGCAAGGAAGTGCCCGAGACGCTCGTGCGCGCTAAAGCCGCAGGCATCGATCTGTTGGTGACAGTCTTCGATCCCATTGCCGATAAACGAAGCGTGACGGACTATAGCGACTGGCTGGTGCGCGAAATTCTGCCTATGCGGAATATTCCACAGATCAAGTATCTCGCTGGCGTTCACCCCTATGGTGCGCCGGACTATACCGACGACGTCCACGCACAGGTCGTTGCCGCGCTCGATGACCCCTTATGCGCCGGTATTGGCGAAATCGGCCTGGACTACCACATGGACTATGACGACGATATCGCGCCGGCATCCCATAACGTACAGATTGACTGCATGGCGCGCCAGCTCGAGCTTGCCGTGTGCCGTAACGTGCCGGTGGAGCTGCATCTGCGTCACGAGGACACGGACCAGGAGCGCACCTCGCACGTTGATGCGTACAACGTGCTGCGCGAGATCGGCGTGCCCCAGGCCGGTTGCGTACTGCACTGCTTTGGCGAGGACCGCGCCACGATGGAGCGCTTTGTGGATTTGGGTTGTTATATCGCCTATGGCGGCGCGGCTACCTTTAAGCGCAACGATGACGTGCGCGAGGCATTCGCGGCAACCCCGCTCGACCGTATTTTGTTCGAGACGGATTGTCCCTATATGGCGCCGGAGCCCATTCGCGGCCTTGAGTGCGAGCCTGCAATGATTTCCATTACGGCAAACGCGCTGGTTAACGACCGTGTCGATCGCACTGGTGAGGACGCCGAATCAATCGCGCAAGCCGCTTGGGAAAATGCTTGCAAACTTTTTAAAAATAGTTCTTGCGTTCGCGGTGGCGCTCCGTTATTCTAATTCCTGCACGCGGGCGTGGCGGAATTGGCAGACGCGTACGGTTCAGGTCCGTATGGGGGCAACCCCATGAAGGTTCAAGTCCTTTCGCCCGCACCATTAAATGAAAGAGCTCCCAGCAATGGGGGCTTTTTTGTTATGGGCCCTTCGCAGGGACTTGAACCTGCGAAGGAGCGAGCGTAAAGAAAACGCGGAGCGTTTTTAGCGAGCTGGCGAGGACGCCGGCGGGCTGTATTTACGGATTCAATGCCGATATTTCGTATGTCCGTAACCCCAGTGGACAAAAAACATCAAATATGAGTACTACCATAAGTACAGTTACATTTCTAAAGCTCATTATTCTGAAACTTACGCAACAGATGTACGTTAATTTGACTCTAGTTTGGGGTAAAACGGGTCTACTCTCGGGTTCGATAGGGCGTTTTTGCGCCAAAAATGCTGCTACTAAATTGGTGACAGTACTCATATTTGGCCTTTTTTGCCCACGGCCCCTCCCACCGGGGCCGCAAGGTCGCCTCGGACGGTTATCCTAGGGTAGCGCCAGGTATGTCCAGAACGAGTCGAAGGAGTAGACGCGCGTGAAATATACCGTTGTTTGTGTTGGCAAGCTCAAAGAGCGCTTTTGGAAGGACGCGTGCGCCGAGTACACCAAGCGCCTAGGTGCCTATGCCAAGGTAGATATGCGCGAGGTGGCCGATATCGATCCGGCCAAGGCGGGCGGCGTGGATGCCGCGCGCGACAAAGAAGGCGCGGCGATTCTTGCTGCCCTGCCACCGCGAGCGCATGTGATCTTGCTGGCCATTGAGGGCAAAGAGCGCTCGAGCGAGGAGCTCTCGGCGAGGCTCGACGATCTTATGCTGCAAGGCAGCAGCGACATCGCCTTTGTGATTGGCGGATCGGACGGCGTGAGCGACGACGTTCGTGCCCGCGTCGACGAGATGCTCAGCTTTGGACGCATTACCTTGCCGCACAACCTGGCGCGCGTGGTGCTGCTGGAGCAAATCTACCGCGCCTGCAAGATTAGCCGTGGCGAGCCGTATCACAAGTAGGTCGGCAATACGAAACAATCCCGTGGGACAATAGCCTTCGTTTTGAAGAGCGTGTCTGAGAGGACTATGAGATATGAAGATTGGATTTGTCGGTTTTGGCAATATGGCGAGCGCTATGGCCGATGGCTGGATCGCCGCCGGTGTGGCCGCGGGCGACATGTGCGCCTGTGCAGGCCACTACGACGCCTTGGTTGAGCGTTGCGAGGCGCGGGGTATGGCTGCCTGCCACGATGCGGCGGAGGTTGTCGCCGCGTCCGATATCGTGGTTGCGGCGGTCAAGCCGTACATGATTGAGAAGGTCTTCGCTCCGCTCAAGGACGCCCTTGCCGACAAGGTTGTCCTTTCGGTCGCCTGGACTTGGGATAGCGCCAAGTGGGAGCAGGTCCTGCCGGGTGTCGCTCATATCTCGACGGTGCCCAACACGCCGGTTTCGGTGGGCGAGGGCGTTATCGCCTGCGAGAAGGCCTCCACGCTTAGCGATGAGCAGCGTGCCACGGTGCTCGGTCTGCTCGGAAAGCTTGGCACGGTGGTCGAGCTCGATACGAGCCTGCTGTTTGTGGGCGGTACCGTTGGCGGTTGCGCCCCGGCGTTTGTCGCCATGGCGATCGAGGCTCTGGGCGATGCGGCCGTCAAACACGGTATTCCGCGCGCCGATGCCTATCGCATTGTGAGCCAGATGGTGCTGGGTACGGCAAAGCTGCAGCTTGCAACCGGTCAGCATCCCGCAGCGATGAAGGATGCCGTGTGCTCGCCCGGCGGTGCTACCATCAAAGGCGTCGTGGCGCTTGAGGACGCCGGCATGCGCAGCGCCCTGGTCAAGGCAATTGACGCCACTCTTCAGTAAAACCTTCCATTTAGGGACAGGTTTATTTTGGCAGGTTTTTCCTGCGGTTTTGTCGTATGTGCGAAAAGCGCCTCGCAACTGGCTCAATTCCAGTTGCGAGGCGCTTGCGTTTGCCCAGATAAAACCGACCAAAATAAACCTGTCCCTTTTTGGCAGGTTAGTCCCAGAAGTTGTCTTCTTCGTCCTCGGACTTGGGGCCGCGGTCGACATACATCTTATGGGTGCGCTTCTCCATTACAAAGGCAAGAATCGCAAACAGCAGGATGCCGCCAGCGAAAAGGATGGCAAAACCGGTGCGGGTGCCAAACAAAAAGGAAAAAACTGCGTCCATTGGGTGCCTTCTTGCGTAGTTGAGTTGGGTCGTAAACGCTCATAAGTATATACTTGCCCATACATGTACAAGGTTGCAACCTAAATGGAATGTATATCGCCGGAGGATCTAATGCTTGATATCAAGTTTGTTCGCGAGAACCCCGATGCCATCGATACCGCCATGGCAAATCGCCAGACGTCTTGGGATCGCGAGAAGTTCTTTGAACTCGACGACGAGCGCCGTGCCGTCATCACCGAGGTCGAGGAGCTCCAGGCCACGCGTAACGCCGAGTCCAAGAAGATTGGTGCCCTGATGAAGGAGGGCAAGAAGGACGAGGCCGAGGCCGCCAAGGAGGCCGTGCGCGCCGTCAACGATAAGATCGACGGTCTGGCCGAGCGCCGTACCGCTCTTGAGCAGGAGCAGTACGACTTCATGGCTCATCTGCCCAACATCCCCTGCGAGGCCACCCCGTACGGTAAGGACGAGGACGAGAACATCGAGCGTCGCCGCTGGGGCACCCCGCGCGAGTTCGACTTCGACTTTAAGCCGCACTGGGATCTGGGCACCGATCTGGACATTCTCGACTTCGAGCGCGGCAACAAACTCTCCGGCAGCCGCTTCACCGTTCTCGGTGGCGCCGGCGCCCGCCTGGAGCGCGCCCTTATCAACTTCTTTCTGGACACGCACACGGGCCGTGGCTTCAAGGAGTGGTGGCCGCCCATCGTTGTCAAGCGTCAGACTATGTTCGGTACGGGCCAGCTGCCCAAGTTCGAGGACGATGCCTATCACGTCTCGGGCGATAACTTCCTGATCCCCACCGCCGAGGTCGTACTGACTAACCTGCATGCCGGTGAGGTTCTGGACGCCGACACTCTGCCTCGCCGCTACACTGCCTTCACCCCCTGCTTCCGCGAGGAGGCCGGATCTGCCGGCCGCGACACCCGCGGCATCATTCGCCAGCACGAGTTCGACAAAGTTGAGATGGTCAAGTTTGCCAAGCCGGAGGAATCCGACGAGGAGCTCGAGAGCATGACCGCCGAGGCCGAGTACCTGCTGCAGCAGCTGGGCCTGCCGTATCGCGTGATTAGCCTGTGCACCGGTGACTTGGGCTTCTCTGCCCGTCAGACCTACGACGTCGAGGTCTGGCTACCGAGCTACAACGCCTACAAGGAGATCAGCTCCTGCTCCAACTGCGGTGACTTCCAGGCCCGTCGTGCCAACATCAAGTATCGCGATCCCGAGAACTTCAAGGGTTCGCGCTACCTGCACACTCTCAACGGTTCCGGCCTGCCGGCCGGCCGCACCATGGCCGCCATTCTGGAGAACTACCAGAACGCCGACGGCACCATCACGATCCCCGAGGTTCTGCGTCCCTACATGGGCGGTCTCGAGAAGATCGAGCCGGTCGCGTAACTTGGCTGCATAGCGGATATGCAAGGGCGCTCCTTCGGGGGCGCCCTTTTTATGTACGGCTATACCATGCCGTGCGGACAGCTCGATAGAAAACACACGAACAAACGTTCTATATACATGCATCTACCTGCTATGCTTTTGCTAACTAAGAGCAAGAGAAAGGGGATGTGATGGAGCTGTTCGATGAACGGGTTGTTTTGTTCCAGAGCGATGAGGGTGGGGAGCACCTGCTGGTAACGTGCGAGCCGTCGGGTATGGGTGGCTTGGTGGTTCGGCAGAAGAGCGAGGGACCATTGACGCAATGGTGCTATGAGGAGTCGCCGCATGTGGTCGAGACGTTTGTGGCGCATGAGGCACTTGTTGTCCTCGAACACTTCTATGGCGTTGGAACTTCTAATCAGGTGGCCCGAATGCTGAGCATCTCGTTTGCCGACTACGACTGTGCCCAACGGGTGAGGTCGCTTCTGGGGGAGCTTGGCGCCGGGTTCGATGTGATCGAAAAGCCAATCGATCGCACGAGAAGAGCTGATATTTGTGGTGCAGTGTGAGAAATTGCGGCCCGCGGGAAAAAAGTTCAAGATTTTGCTTGACTCCAATAAGCTAAAGAGGTTTTATATATCTTGCGCTGCGGCGTTACCTCAGCTGGATAGAGGGTCTGACTACGAATCAGAACGTCATAGGTTCGAATCCTATACGCCGCACCAATTGAAATTGAAAGCCTCCGGCAACGGGGGCTTTTCTTTTAGTCAGACGCCGCATGGATTCGAACCTCGGTCGAGGCGCGAGCGTGAAGCGGACGCGGAGCGTCCGTAGCGAGCGGGCGAGTCCGCCGGCAGGCGGGCGAAGCCGGTGCGGATCCGCGAAGCGGATGCGCGGAATCCTATACGCCGCACCAATTGAAATTGAAAGCCTCCGGCAACGGGGGCTTTTCTTTTAGTCAGACGC